>NZ_JBFUIX010000028.1:0-70721 GCF_056401635.1 Paenibacillus sp. P4_E11
GGGAATAGTAATGAAAGTGAATTTTGTGATTTGTATATGGTTATTAATATGGATTGGTTTGGTTGATTTTTAACTCCTTTAATGTTTATATCATTCATAGATATTCGAATATGGAAAGATTTATTCCAAGATATAGGGAAAAAACGGGCCGAAATTCATCATTTTTGTATTGACGTACCGAAGAAATGGCTGTATCATTCGAATTAACAAACCTCATATACATTACATGATAAGAGTTTATTGATCGGAAGATTGATTCATTAATCGGAAACACATCAGATCATGGAATTGTAATTTGTATAGTAACACCTCGGCTACCTGACCTCGCCATGTATACATCAAGTCATACATACAGATACCAATTTCATAAGAATAATGACTGTTTTTGTACATCTGATTCAAAATCTAAAGCGCTTACGATCACGTGAAGTCGGCGCTATGACATAGACCATAGTCGTAAGGCAGCAAGCCGAACCGTCCGACTGCAATTGACAGCATATTACGCGTACATTACGATCTAGGTAATAGGGCGAGCTGCGCCGAGCACCATAACTAGGGTTCAGACAGCCGGCCAGTCGGAATGGTGGGGAATTGAATGGGGAAACGTCCAAGTAGATTAACGTTTCAATCACGGTTGGATGAAATGGTCGGCATCTTGCGAAACGAGATTAGAAGCGGCAAACGAGTTGACGGGGAGTTTTTGCCCCCGGAGAAAGACATGGCGACCCAGTACCAGTTAAGCAACCAATCGGTGCGCAAAGGACTGGAAGTGTTGGTAGCCGAAGGATTGATCGAGAAAATACCACGGGTCGGCAATAAAATTACAGCCCCTGCGCAATCTGAGAACGTTACGGTCAAGTTTGGCTATCACAATACGATCGTTGACGAAACCGATTTGCCGGAGCTGCTGGCAAGATTCCGGGCGGAATATCCGCACATCAACGTTCAGGAGGTGGTGCTGCCGGGAAGCGGCTTGAATGTCATCAAGCAATATATGGATAACGGGATGCTTGATGTCGTTACATTCAATCACAGTATGTTCCGGGAGCTTGAGGAGACGGACGGGTTGGGCTACTTGCAGCCGCAGGTACCAAGTAGTGATGCGTACCCGTTTTTGACCGAGGGTTTCCGGGTCGGGGAAGAAGTACTCGTACAGCCGTTCGTCTTCTCGCCGGTCGTCCTGTGTTACAACCGCAATCACTTTCTCGAGATCAACCTGCCGGAGCCGGACAGCTTGTGGACCTGGCAGCATCTGATCGAAGCGGCGTCCAGGCTCGAGGTGCCGAAGGAAAGAGTCGGCCTTGCTTATTTGTTCTACTCGCTGAATCGGTTCCCGCTGCTGTTTCTGCAGCACGGCATCTCGTTCAACCGGGGAGAAGACGGCAAGCTGTGCATCGATCGACGGAGCATGAGCGAGTTGCTCCGGCTGGGGAGGACGCTGAAGGAACGGTGCCCGATTTTGTTCGATGGCAGCATAACAAGGGATTACGATACGGAGCAGCTGTTTCTCCAGAATAAGGTGTCCATGATCCTAACCTCTTATTTTCGACTCAATATGTATCGGAATTCGGAGCTTTCGTTCGATATATCGCCAATTCCGCACACGGGCGATCCGAAGACGCTGCTCGTCAACATCGGTCTTGCAATAAATCGGAATACGCAAGTGCACGACGCTGCTCGAACGCTGGTTAATTACTTGACGTCCTATGACACTCAGCTCGCTATTCGCCGCCATACATACTCGATTCCTGCTTCGAAGCCGGCGGCGGAATGGGTAGGGGAGGAGACGCTGCCCAGGCCGTCACGGTTCTCGCTGTTTCGCGAGATCTTACCGTCGCTACGTACCTGCAACGTTCTCATGATCGGGGAGGCGGAGATTCAGAAGCTTGCTTGGGAATTGCGCATGTACATGGCCGGTTTCGACGACGAGGAGCAATTTTGCAATCGGCTTGAGGAGCTGTGGGGGTAGGCGGGACACTTGAAGCTGGAAAGAGGAGAGTTATGCCGATTGGCAGGCCTCCTCCTCCGGTACGGGGCCGGGACAAAGGATAAGGAATACTTGAATGCGGCACAGTGTAAGCGCTTTCCATATCAATTAATGTTTGAATATTCAGTCTATTGTTCAAATCAAGATTACGGAGGTTTAACGAAAACATGAAAACGAACATAAAAAATGTTGGGGTCGTGCTTGCACTAATCGGGACCGTGTTGGTCTCGGCATGCGGCAAAGCCGGGGAGCAGGCGGAAGTAAAGACGAAAAAACCGATTACGCTCACTATATTTACAAACGGCGTAACGGCGAAGGAGTTCGACGAACGGTTCAGAGGCATGTTGAAGGAGAAGTTTCCGCATGTCACGATCGAATATATTCAATCAGCGAAAGGATCGACAATCACCGACCTGGTCGCCCAAAACAATATACCGGATATTATCCGGACCGACATTCCGTCGCTGTATAGCGAATATTTGGATTTGAAGATCGGATTTGATCTGAACGAATTAGTTAAGAAGAACAAATACGATATGACTCGGTTCAACAAAGTATTCATCGATGAAATCCTTACGGTCGGCCGTACAGGCGCTTTGTACGGATTGCCGGTTCCGCCTTATTTTCCGCAAGCGCTTTATTACAACAGGGATCTGTTCGACAAGTTCGGGATGCCTTATCCGAAGGACGGCATGACATGGGATGAAGTATACGAGCTCGCCAAAAAAATGTCGCGGACCGACGGCGGCACGACTTATCGTGGATTCAGCGCCAACACGACGGCCATGCTTAGGGACAATCCGTTCTCCCATCCGATCCTGGATCCGAACGCCGACCAGCTGGCGGATATGGAGAAATGGAAGACGATGTTTGCGAATCTCAAACGGTTTTACGAAATTCCGAACAATGCAATCGAGAAGACGGCTGCGGCGGAAAGTACGGCGTTCAGCAAAGGCAACGTCGCGATGATGATTAACCAGCACAGCGTGTACCTTACCATTCCGCCTGAAGTAAACTGGGACATCGTGTCTTATCCGCTGCAGACAGGGGCGCCGAAGCTGATGCCGCAGCGTGGTCCGGCTTACTGGTCGCTTACGAATGCGACCCCGCACAAGGAGGAGGCGTTCGAGATTATTACAGCGATGCTGACCGACGAGATGCAGATGGAAGATTCCAAGAGAGGGCTGCCTACGACGCTTGCTAAGAAGGAAGTCAAGGACGCGCTTGGCAAAGATCACCCGATTTATAACAAGAAAAACATGAATGCCATTAACTTTTACCCGCCAGTTACGTTTACACCGAAGCGGAAAGCCGACTTAGTCGACATAGCGGGCCTTAATCAGCAGAACTGGCTGGCGGAAACTTTCCTGAAAGTAGCAAACGGAGGGGCCGATATGAACACGGCTCTGCGCGAGTTCGACGAGCGTCTGAAGGCCGAGATCGGGAAGCTTAAGAGCCAGAAATAGCCGGTAATACCGGATAAGTCGCTCTTAGCGTAATAAATTAGGCATAGCCGGGGGACTGCTTAAGTTCCTCTGCTTGTGCCGTTATCCAAGACCAGCTCATTTGAAATCTAAAATCTGAAATCGAGAGGAGTTTAGATGATGAAGAGAAAAGTAACGTTATGGATGCTTGTGCTGCTGCTGTCCCTCGGTATGCTGCCGCCGCTGTCGGCGCAAGTCCAGGCCGAAGCGATGCCACTAACGAACGGGGGCTTCGAGTCAGGACTTGTGGGCTGGAGCCCCCTGTATGGCAATGCCGCCAATATGGTGGTCACAAGCGAGCATTATCAGTCCGGGGGCTTTAGTCTGAGAATCGAGGACAAGGAAGCCACCTCCGGGTACGCCGTTATCAGCGGACGGCAGCCGGTCACGCCGGGAAAGCAGTACATGGCGTCAGCCAAAGTTAACATCATTAGCGGAAACGGCATGATCTATTTGTATTTTTACGACGCTGCCGGGACGATGATCAAAAGCATATCGTCGTCGAAGTCGACACCCTTAGGCGCCTGGAGCGACATTATGATATCTTCGGAGCCGCCTGCGGGGGCGACGGAAGTGGCCGTCGTGCTGGCTACCAGCATGGTCAACGTAGGCCGTGTCTATTTTGATAATGTCAGTCTGAGTGCAGTGAGCCTAATCGCGAACGGAGGCTTCGAGTCGGGGCTTCAGCATTGGAATCCCGCTTATGGCAGCGCCCAGCGGATGACGGTAGTCGCCGATCCGAAATTTTCGGGTGCAAGCAGCTTGAAGATTGATGACAACAGCGCCCAGAGCTCGTTCGGCATGGAAAGCGACAAGTTCCCAGTCGTTCCCGGCAAAAGCTACACGGTAGAGACGAGAGTGCGGGTGGACAGCGGCTCTGCTGCGGTCTATTTGCGCTTCTACAATGCGGCGGGCATACAGCTTGATCAGGTGAGCAAAGGGCAGGGCGTTACCCAAGGCTTATGGCAGACGGTAACGGCGACGATGGTCGCGCCGCCGGGCGCCGTGAAGGCGACCGTCATCTTGTACTCCTCGTCTGTCAGCGTAGGGGTCATGTACTTTGATGATGTTAGCTTATCGGACAAGACGATGCTGCAAGGGATCGTTACCGATGCAGCAGACGCGGCTCCGGTACCGTGGGTGAACGCCTACCTGTACATGGCGGCCGATACGGGCTTTATGCAGCCGATTGATAAAGCGGTGACGAACGCTGCCGGCAAGTATACGTTTGGCAAGGGTATTCAGGACGGCAGTTATGTCGTGAGGCTATCCAAGGACGGATACGTCGCTGGTACGGTCGCTGTGGAAGTGGGCACGAATCCAGCCAGCGCCGATCTGGCGCTCGCGAAAGATACCACTGCACCGCGCTATACGGTAGGCGGCAAAGTTAGGGTGCCCGGCGCGGGAACACCGGTGGCCGGAGCCTCAGTCTCGCTGTACGACGATAGCGATGCGGGCTTCACGGCCTCGCTCAGCGCCGCCGTATCGGGGGCGGACGGCACGTTTACGCTCGATCGCCCGGTAGTGGACGGACGGTACTTGGCTCGCGCCGTGAAGCCGGGCTTCTACACCACGACGTTCCCCGTAGCGGTAAACGGCGGCAGTTTTACGTCAGTCGACCTGCAAATGCCGGTCAAGGACAACGTCACGGAGGCAAGTATACCGAAGCCTCCGGCAGCACATCCGCGGCTGTACGTAACGCCGGAGCTTGTAACGCAGCTGCAGGCCAAGATTGCCACGCCGCACTTCCAGCCGATCTGGACGAAGCTTGTTAAGGGCAGCCTCATTCCGGATTATACAGGGGTAAGCAGCGGCGCAACGCTCGCATTCGAAAATTATCCGTTCCCGGCCGCCGAACAGGCCCGATACGTCAAGCTTATCGGCAGGGGCAACGCGGTCAACCAATGGAACTCGATCACCGAAACGGAAATTTACTCGCAGGGCGCCGCGGGCGAGAAGGTGAAGCTGCCGGTGCAGAACGCCTCCTGGAGCAGCCAAGACCGGCAGTATGACGGCAACAACACGATCGACGGCAATCTGGACGCCGAATCCCGCTGGTCGGCCGAAGGGACCGAAGAATGGATCGTGTACGACCTTGGCTCCGCCCATGCGGTCAGCGAGATCGACATCGCCTGGTACAGCGGCAACACGAGGGTATCGTATTTCGACATTTACGTCTCACCGGACGGGCAGAGCTGGAAGCTCGTCGATCTCGGTATGGGCAAGCCGCCAGGCTGGCTCGATCCGCCTCCGCCGGGAGGCATCAACTACTCCGCCAGTACGAAGCAGGCTATTGAATTTAACGCGATGAAATATTTGCTGCAGGGCGATACGGCGAGTGGACGGCTGGCCATCGAGGCGATCCAAAACTTCATGGATACCGCCGTCTACGGCGGACTCGATACGTTCCGGCCGATCGGTGACACGATATTCGCGGCGGCGCTCGTCTACGACTGGTGTTATGCGCTGCTGGAGGAAGGCGAGAAGACAGCTATTATAGCAAGCTTGAAGCAGCTGGCCGGCAAGATGGAGATCGGCTATCCGAATATCCGGTACGGCACGATTACCGGGCACAATTCGGAAAATCAGCTTCTGAAAGATTTCCTGACCGCCGGAGCGGCGATTTACGACGAGGATCCGGAAATGTATGATTTGTCGGCCAAACGGTTTTTCGAAGAATATGTGCCGGCGCGCAATTTCTGGTATTTGTCTGGCATGAATCATCAAGGGGCTTCTTACGGCTTCGGCGTCCGTTACGTTCCGGAATTGTGGGCGCAGTGGCTGTTCGATAGGATGGGGCACGGCAGCGTCTTCGTTCCCGAGCAAGGAGACGTCATCTATCGCGGCATCTACATGCGCCGTCCGGACGGCCAGATGCTCGTCGACGGCGATACGGGCAATGGGCATAATAACGCTCCTGGGGTATATTGGAAATATACGCCTGCGCTTATGCTTGCCGCTTCGTATTACAAGGATCCGTATTTGCAGGACGAATTCATGCGGCAATATACGCCGGGGGCGGATTTGTTGATGGAAATTTTGTTCGTCGATCCCAGCTTGCCGACGAAGCCGTCCGGCGAGCTGCCGCTTACCCGTTACTTCGGCTTCCCTTATGGCACGATGATTGCGCGAACGGGCTGGGAGGCTGACGGACAAGGCGGCCGTTCTCCCGACGTTGTCGCCGAGATGAAAATCGGCAGCTACCAGTTCGGCAACCATCAGCATCTCGACGCTGGCGGATTCCAGTTGTATTACAAGGGTGGTCTGGCGATCGATTCCGGTATGTACGGCGGTACGAACGGCCAATACGGCAGCGATCACGACCGGCATTATTACAAGCGGACGATCGCACATAACGCGATGCTCGTCTACGATCCGGCGGATCCGCAGTTCAGCGACTGGGCGAACGACGGCGGTCAGCGACATCTGCCCGAAGCAGGCAAGTTCGAAGATTTGCTCGGCAAAAACTACTACATGAGTCCGGTCGTCGGACAGCAGTTCGGACCAGATCCGGTATCGCCGAATTTTAGCTATATCAAAGGGGACTTGACCGCCGCTTATACCGATAAGGTGCAGCAGTATGAGCGCTCCTTCGTCTTCCTGAACTTGAAAGAAGCCGATCACCCGGCGGCGATGATCGTGTACGACAAGGTGAAGGCGTCCGATCCGAATTTCAAGAAGTATTGGCTGCTGCATAGCATGGAGGAGCCGCAGGTGAACGGCAGCACGACGACGATCGTACGCAGCGAAGACGGGTACGAAGGGAAGCTGGTGAACGAGACGCTTCTGCCGGGCCCGGGCGGCGTAAACATAGAGAAAATCGGTGGTCCGGGGCACGAGTTTGACGTGTTCGGCACGAATTACCCGCAAGCGACGCGGTCAGCGCCAGGCAAGCATACGATCGAGGCAGGAGCATGGCGGGTGCAAATATCGCCGGCGGTGCCAAGGGAGACGGACCGCTTCCTGAACGTGCTGCAGGTGATGGACAATGATGGTACTGCTCCGCTGCGGGCGGGAGCGATCGACTCCGAGAAGATGGTCGGAGCTGAGATCGCCGATTATGCGGTATTGTTCAGCAAGTCCGGCGTACGTGAGCAAGGAACCGTATCGTTCGCCGTATACGGAGGAGGAGAGCGGCAGTATGTAGTGACGGACCTCGCGAGCGGTACGTGGAAAATCTCAGGCGGAAGCGGAGATACGTATGGAGAGGTGAGCAAGGACGGGGGAGTCCTGTACTTTACTGGGGAAGCGGGCACGTATACGCTGACCTATATGGGCAGCGCTGACCTGGCGCCTCCAGTTACGAAGGCAGCGGCAGACGGCGTGACCGGGCCAGGTACCTTTAACAACCGTAATGTGACGGTTACGTTCGACGTGTATGACCTGCTGTCCGGGGTAGACCGGACGGAGTACCGGCTGAACGGAGGCGCCTGGACGACGGTAACCGGTTCGGTCTATCTGCAGACGGACGGGGTGCACGTACTGGACTACCGTTCTGTCGACCGTGCAGGTAATGTGGAGACGCCGAAGCAGCTAATCGTCGGGATCGACAAATCGCCACCGACCGCGACGATCGCTTACAGCAGCACAGTACCGACCCGCGAGCCGGTGACGGCGATTTTAACGCCCAGCGAGAAGGTAACGATTAAGAATAACGGTGGCTCGGACCGCTACACCTTCACCGCTAACGGCAGCTTTACTTTCGAATTTACGGATTCGGCAGGTCGCGTCGGAACCGTAACCGCTACCGTAAGCAACATCGTAGCGAGCAGCACCGGAGCACCCGGCAAACCCGTTTTGTCGGACGACAACGGGCGCGATATGGGAATACGGGACGGCACTTATACGGTCACGATGAACATGTGGTGGGGCAACAACGGAACTACTTACAAGCTGTATGAAAACGATGTGCTGTTCGATACGAAAAGTTTGGCCGACCGCGGGCCGAACGCCCAATCGACCGTAACATCAGTCACCTACAGGGACAACGGCACATACCGGTATTACGCGGAGCTCAGCAATGCTTATGGCACGACGCGAAGCGACGTCCTGACCGTCGTTGTCACGCAGGCGGCTCCCGCCCAGCCGGTCATTGCCCATAATAACTGGGACGGGGACGGCAATTATCAGATCGAGATGAACATGTGGTGGGGCACGAACGGTACAACGTACCGATTATATGAGAACGGCACTCTGATCGATACGCAGACGATGGCTGTCCGGACGCCGCAAGCGCAATCCGCCGTAACGGCGGTGAGGAATAAGCCGCCGGGCACGTACGAATACCGGGCCGAGCTCGTGAACGCGGCGGGCGTGACATCCAGCACGAAGCTGATCGTTAAGGTTGTTAAATAAGGGTGATGGAGAGAGACTATGGGATTGAAAATAGCGGTATTGCCGCAGCCAGTCATACAAAACAAGATATTCGGGGATTCCCAGTGGAGCCAACTGGAAACGTATGGCACCGTGACCCGCAACCTGGAGAATGGGAAGCTGGAGATAGAAGGCTACAAGAGCATACTGGAGGGAGCCGACGTGGCGATTACTTCCTGGGGTTGTCCTGCCATGACAGAGGAGCTGCTAGCATGCGCTCCGGGGCTCAGGGCGATCTTGCATGCCGCCGGCACGGTGAAAGGAATCGTGACGCCCGCCGTATGGGAGCGGGGTATCCGTGTCTCGAGCGCCAATGGTCCGCTCGGCATAGGTGTTGCTGAGACGGCGCTCGGCCTGACGATCACGTCGCTTAAATCTATGTGGCGGCTGTCACAGTCGGCCCGAGGCGGCGGATGGGCCGCCGGCAGAGAGAAGATCCGCGAGCTGTACGAGGTGACCATAGGTGTCATCGGAACCGGGAAAGCGGGCAGCCATTACATTCGTCTACTACGTAATTTCGACGTAGACATTCTCGTCTACGACCCGATCGTGACGGCAGAACAAGCGGCGGCTATGGGAGCTAAGAAAGCGGAGCTCGAGGAGCTTCTGGCCGCGAGCGACGTCGTATCGATTCACGCCCCGTCGCTTCCGGCGACCTACAAGATGATCAACCGGGAACGGCTTGCCGTTATGAAGGACGACGCGATATTGATCAACACGGCCCGTGGCTCGATCGTGGATGAGGCTGCGCTGGTGGCGGAGCTGGAGCGAGGCCGGCTGTTCGCCTGTCTCGATGTGACCGATCCGGAGCCGCCTGCGCAGGGCCATCCGTTTCGAACTTTGCCGAATTGTATCCTGATCCCGCATATAGCGGGGGCGGTGAATAACGGGGTGAAGAGGGTTGGTCAGTTCGCGATCGATGAATTGAAACGGCTAGTGGCAGGAGAGCCGCTTCAGGGCGAAGTTCTCGAGGAGCAGCTGAGTACACTTGCCTAGAATGTAATACCTGGTGAAAAAACGATGGAGCATAGCTGCAGCCGGCAAGTCGGCTGCTTGGCTATGCTCCTTTTCCAATTAGTCGACACATTTCCATCCGAAGCGAGCTTGTTCTTCCTACGGACTAACACTAGATGAACTCGAAGGCGGCCTTAGGGTCGTGTTCGTCCGGCTTGTCGGACAGCCTCCTAGATGCTCAGGATCTCCCTCAGGTCCGCTTCCGACAAGGAGGACAGCGCCTCGTCACCCGGCTGGATAACTTGGTCGATCAGATCCTTCTTCTTCTGCTGCAGCTCGTACATCTTCTCCTCCACCGTACCTTGAGTGATCAACCGAATCACTTGCACGACATTCGTCTGCCCGATCCGGTGCGCTCGGTCGGTCGCCTGCTGTTCCACGGCAGGATTCCACCACAGATCATACAGAATGACCGTATCGGCTCCGGTCAGGTTCAGCCCTGTGCCGCCGGCCTTGAGCGAGATCAGGAATAGATCTTGCTCGCCTTCGTTGAATCGGCGGCACAGCTCGACCCGCTCGGCAGCCGGGGTCTGCCCGTCCAAGTAGAAGCAAGATTCGCCGCGCTTCTCCAGCTCCTTACGGATGATACTGAGCATGCTGGTGAACTGTGAGAACAGCAAGATTCGCTTGCCGCTGCTCAAGGCTTCCTCGACTATGTCCATCAGCTGTTCAAGCTTGCCGGAATCGCCCGTGTAGTCTTCGATAAAGAGGGAAGGGTGGCAGCACAGCTGGCGAAGCCGGGTCAAGCCGGCGAGAATGCGCATCCGACTTTTCTGGAAGCCTTCCCGGCTTAACTGCTCGCTCGTTTCCTTCTGCAGCTTGGCTAGATAGGCCATGTACAGCTTCTTCTGCTCGATAGTGAGCTCGGAAGTCTGCAGCGTCTCGATCTTGTCAGGCAGTTCCTTCAACACATCTTGCTTCATGCGACGCAGAATGAACGGACGCACGCGTCGGGCAACCTCATCACGTCTAAGCTCATTGAACGCCTTGCGCCCGGTGAACAGTTCCGGGAAGACGGCATCGAAGATCGACCACAGCTCTTCCAACGAATTTTCTACAGGTGTTCCTGTTAGGGCGAATCGCTGCGCAGCCTGGATTTCCTTGACGGTCTGAGCGGTTTGGGTCGCATGGTTCTTGATCGCTTGGGCTTCGTCCAGAATCAACGTATGGAACGTTACGTCTGAGTAGAGATCCATGTCCCGTCGAAGCAACGGATAGGACGTGATAATCACATCTTTCTCTGCCAGCGAGTTAAGCAACTCGGTCCGCTCCTGCTTGGCACCCGCGACAACTTCAGCCCGCAGCTTAGGGGCGAACTTGATGATCTCGTTGCGCCAGTTATAGATCAAGGAAGCCGGGCATACGATCAGGACTGGGGCACCAGTGGAATGAATGTTGGGCAGCTCCGATACGATGTAGGCAATCGCTTGTACGGTCTTACCCAGCCCCATATCGTCAGCGAGTATGCCTCCGAACCGATAATGCGAGAGTGTCTTCATCCACTGGAAGCCGTATTTCTGATAGTCTCTCATCATGTCGCCTGGCTCAGCTGGAATATTGAAATCGAGATGATCCGGATTGCTTAGATTGGCCAGTAACTGGCGGAACGATTTCCCAAGCTTCAGACTGCGCGAGCTTTCACTTCCAGCAAGCAATTGCAACCCGCGAGCAACCGAGAGCTGCATGCGGCTTCCCTTGATCTCGGTTTTGCGAATGTCCATATCTCGCATAACCCGCTCAAGTTCGCGGAATCCATCATTCTGTAAAGACAAGAACGATCCGTCCGGAAGTCGAACATACTTCCTTTTCTCCACGACATTGCGTAAGATATGGCGGATGTCCGGCTCAGCCATGCCGGGCAGATCGAATTTCACCTCCAGCCACTGCAGCTTCTCATCCCAATCTACCGATACTTTGGGCGTAGTGACTGAGCGGTTAATGAGGGGCTTGAATTCCGAAGTTGCGTATACGGTCATTAGCTTCTCCAGCTCCGGCAGTGTCTGATACAGAAACTCATACACCGCATCCTCATCTTCAAGCCATAGCCGACCCTCGTCCCGACGGAATCCAGCCTTCTCCAAGTATCCCATCAGCCGCTCCTCTTGCTCTATATCTCTCATCAGAATCCGGTTCGGTTCGGCAACTACCTTATGCGAATCCAGCGGATTGATCGACATATCATCGTACACGAATTCAAGTCCGGCTATCAGCGTATCGTGGATTCGGTCCAGATACAGCTTGGCTCGCAGCGGGACGTCGACGATACGTTCCGTGATTTGCCTGGCGATACTGACGCTGCCGACACTCTTGAGGCCCCGGATCATCGTATTCAGCTGGGGCTCGAACTCCTCCGCTTCCATCCGAACCTGCTTGTTCGGCGCATAGTGGAGGCTTGTCTTCAACTCTGCAAGCCGTTTCAACTGTGCAGGTTTCATCTGGTGCAGCTTGCCCTCGGCCAGCGCATAACCGTACTTTTCCATCACTTCAATCCGGTCCAGATTATGAAAATCGAGCTGATAGTAAGTGCTGGCAGGCTTGCTCAATTCGGCGCGAAGCGGCGGTTCGCCTTGAATGATCTCCACCTTCGGGTGCGAATAGAGTCCGTGTTGGAACGTGACGTTCACTTCCTCGCCCAGCAAAGGTACTAACCTGTCCCACATATGGGGCGGGATATAGAGGAGGCGGTCGTTACGCACGGAGTAGCTGGTCGGGAAGGAATTACCGAATGCTTCCCGGTAGGCGTTCTCATTGCGTATCGCCTCCAGGAGCAGTTGTATAATGGCCCAATCGGGCTGTTTGAACACGTGATCTTGGGGGTCATATGTGAAGTTTTTGGAGAAGGTAAAAGGTGCTCCTCTCTCCACGGTATGCAGGAAATCCTTAATTTTCTGCAGCACATAGAGGCGTTTCGGCCCCAGCTTCATATCAAGTGTGATCATATGGGCATGTGAAGAGTGCACAGTTGCTTGGCAAATATATTCCACGTCTAGCGGCTGCTTCCCTTCGGCCCTATTCAGTGTAGGAAGGGCGTTCGAAAAGGATGGAGTCGACCGATTGAAGATTGTAAGCACGCTCTGAGCGAATTGCTTGTCTCTAGAGGTTACATCTGACGATGAAGATTGGGTTAGCGTGGTCTGGTCCGTATTCAATATACTTATTAATACAGCGGCGATATGCTTGCAGTAGTCATCGACATAGTTGTTGCTGTCATAGATCGGACAGGTGCAAGTCGCCCAAATCTCGTTATCATCGATAGATGCTGTGACCTCATATTGGGAAGTCCCTAATACGATGGCGTGGAATTTTTGTTCGGACTTGGCGAAGGAGAGACGCCTTACTTTCCCTTGTTTGTAGAAATCAGTTCCATGCGTACAGGATGACTTCCCGCAAACACGCAGGATGGCATCGAATGTTAATAGACTGTTCATTGCGTGCTCCTTCTGTTCGTATGTTCGTTCCCATTATAGCACTTTTGCTGTGTTATAATGGAACTTAAGAAAATGGAATGCCACAGTGGAGAGAGGGGCAGAGCAACCATGATCAAATGGGATGGACATACACATACGAAGTTTTGCAAGCATGGCAATCCGGACGAGTTGAGTTTGTATTTGGATCGGGCTGTAGAACAAGGATTTTCGCGATATAGTGTAACGGAACACCCGCCATTGCCAGATCGATGGGTGGATGACGATGTGTTGATGGCGGAGCTGGCGATGGATCAGAGCGAACTGCCGGCGTATGTAGAGTACGTACTGGAACATAAGCAGCGGTATGAAGGCAAGCTTGACGTAAGGCTTGGTCTTGAGCTGGATTATTTGGACGGGGCGACTTCGTTTACCCGAGATTTCCTGGCCCCTTACTTGTCCCAGTTAGAGGATCTGATCGTATCTGTGCATTACTTGCCTGGCAAAGGGGGAATGCGCTGTATCGATTATAAGCCTTCTGACTTCGAAACGAATCTATTGAGCCATTATGGCACGATGGAGCAGGTTGTCGACGAATACTACAATCATGTAGAACGAGCTATTCAGTTCGCAGCCGGTCTTCCGTGTGACAAGCGGATCGGGCATATCAACTTGATTGAGAAGTTCCGACTGGCGCTGCCGCCGATTGATGAAGCTCAGATTCGGGACAGGCTGGAACGGATCTTGCCGATGCTGGTGAAGACGGGTGTTGGACTCGACATTAATACGGCAGGTCTGCGCGTAGCTACTTGCGGCCAAGTGTACGTGCCGGACTGGTTCATGCAACAGGCTATCGAAGCGGGCGTCCCTTGCGTCTACGGTTCGGACTCGCACAAGTCGGAGCATGTCAGTTACGGCTGGGACGGCATACAACAAGCGGCCCAGCATTGACTCGAGTCTGGATGTGAGCTTATACTGGGGGTATTAAGGAAGAAAGGGTAAGGTACGCGGCTGATGGATAACTAATCGTATGCTCAAATCGAAAACTCAAAATGAATGTTTCGATCTAGAGATAGGATTAGTCTGCTCATTATGCGGTGTACAACATTATCCTTAATACGCTTTCCGACTGTACGAATGTCGGGTAAGTTGTTATTTGGTGTATGCTTTGTTGAACGCTTGTATACATGTGGATACTAAGGCCTCTCTAGATCGCTAGGGAGGTTTTTCTATGTTAATTATGGAAGCTATGCAACTGGAATGTCACATTGGGGAGAGATGTCTATTCCGGTTGGAGGAGGCGCTTCGCATTCACCGACAAGAGCGTGTCGGGATCGTCGGCGTGAATGGAGCAGGCAAATCGACGCTGATGGCTGTATTAGCCGGGCGGCTTCAGCCGGATGGCGGGACGGTTCGCCGGATAGGCACTCTCGCTGAGATTCGCCAGGAAGAAGAGGCGGGGATGCTTCAAGACTCGGCGAACAGGCTTAGCGGGGGTGAGCGAACCCGTGAGCGTATTCAACGGGCACTACAGCAGCAAGCGGATCTGTTGCTCGCGGACGAACCGACAAGTCACCTGGATATGGATGGCATTGCAGCGTTGGAGAGAGCGCTCGCCGAATATACCGGGGCAATCGTATTGATCTCTCATGATCGAGCGTTGCTCGATGCGGTATGCACCCGAATCATTGAAGTGGAGGAAGGACATATACGCCAATACAAAGGCAACTTCAGCGATTATCGTGTACAGAAGCAGGCCAGGACCGACCGAGCGATGGTCGAATATGAGCATTATGCGCAGGAGAAACGACGGCTGGAACGCGCTGCAATCCAGAAGGCGGAGTCATCCCGCCAAATGAAGAAGAAACCGTCGCGGATGAGCTACAAGGAAGCCAACTTGGGTAAGGAGCGAGCGAACAGCAGACAAGCGAAGGTGGACAGCGCGGTACAGGCCATCCACAAGCGAATTGAATTGCTCGAAGTGAAGGAGAAGCCGCGTGTGGTGGATCGTCCTCTCTTCGACATGCAAGTTCATGCACCTATTCGCAGCAAGGAAGTATTCCGGGTGGAGCAGGTGGGTAAGCAGTTCGGGACCCGTCTGTTGTTCGAGCCGCTGAATGCCAGCATTCGCCCCGGCATGCGAGTAGCCTTGATCGGCGCGAACGGGGCGGGCAAGACGACGCTGCTGCGGATGCTGCTGGATCAGGAGCCTCAGGATGGCATTACCCGATCGCCAGCCTGCAAGCTGGGCTACTATGACCAACAGTTGGAGGGGCTTCAAGCAGATCGGACGATACTGGACGAGGTGAAGAGTATCTCTGCATACGATGAGGAGCGAATTCGAACTCTGCTCGCCCGTATGCTGCTGAGGCGCGAGGACGTGTTCAAGCGCATCGGCGATCTGAGCGGAGGCGAGAAGGTCAAGGTCGCGCTGGCCAAGCTGTTCATGAGCGATTCGAATGTGTTGCTGCTCGATGAACCGAACAATTTCTTGGACTTGTTCGCACGTGAAGAGCTGGGGCAAGTGCTGAAGGAATATCCCGGGACACTGCTCTTCAGTACGCATGATCGGGCACTCGTTGACGAGGTAGCGACCCATCTCCTCCTCATCGAGGATAAGCGATGGCGGTGGTTTCAGGGCAGCTATTCGGAGTATATGGAGCATCGTCGACAGGCGGAGAGCAGCGGAATGGACAACACCCTCCAGAATGAGCAGCTTATGCGCGTCAATATGGAATTGACCGAACTGTTGGGCAGGCTGTCCACACCGAGCAAGCACGACAGCAAGACAGAGCTGGAGGCTCGGTTCGCTGAGCTGTTGGCGATGAAGAAAAGCTTAACTACCTGAACAAAACGAACAACCAGCCTCTATGGAAGATCGAGGCTGGTTGTTCGTTTTGCATTATAGCAATCGAGAAGAAACCGCAACTCACGGTACAAGTTATGATAGTAGGAAAGGAGGCTAGATAAATATGTTGCTTAAGCACAAGAATGCCGTGATTTACGGAGGAGGAGGAGCGATCGGGGGTGCAGTTGCCCGCGCATTCGCCCGCGAAGGAGCGAAGGTGTTCCTCGCCGGTCGGACGCTTGCCACCCTCGACGCGGTCGCAAGTGAGATCGTCGCCGCAGGAGGAATGGCCGAGATCGCGCAAGTCGATGCCCATGACGAACGGTCGGTCGAGAAGCATGCTGATGCTGTGGCCGAGAAGGCGGGTGGCATCGACATTACCTTGAATGCTGTCGGGATCGTTCACGTTCAGGGTACGCCTTTCGCGGAACTGTCCCTGGAGGACTACGCGTACCCGATCGCCGGTTACACGCGGACCAACTTCATCACGGCGAAGGCAACGGCCCGGCATATGGCGAAGAAGGGATCAGGCGTAATCCTCACGCTCTCAACGCCAGTGTCGCGAATGCCGGGACCTGGGTACATGGGACATAGTGTCACGTGTGCTGGGATCGAAGCATTCACCCGCCATCTCGCAGGCGAGCTCGCACCTGACGGCATCCGCGTAATCTGCATCCGGTCCCATGCGATTCCTGAAGCGGCGGCGATTGGCTCCCACTGTCGGGATGTGTTCCGCCCTGTCGCGGAGCGCGCTGGCGTCACGATCGAGGAGATGCTGAAGGGCGCAGCGGGCGGTACACTGCTGAAGCGGCTTCCGACGCTTGCTGAGGTTGCGAACACAGCGTCCTTCATGGCTTCCGATCATGCCGCAGCTATGACTGGAACGGTAGCGAACCTGACCAGTGGCTTGATATTGGATTAACGGTTCTGACTAATGCAGCAGGCTAGCCGAGAAAAGCTTCCATCTTCGACAACAGCCGGTTCAAGTCGACCGGCTTCGTGTCGTAGTCGTCGCAACCGGCTTCCATCGCTTTCTCGCGGTCGCTGCTCATGGCATGTGCAGTCAAGGCGATGACCGGAATGCCGCGTGTGGTGGGGTTGTCCTTCAGGTAGCGGGTCGCCGACCAACCGTCCCGGACCGGTAGGCTCATGTCCATCAAGATCAGATCGGGAAGAAGCTCGGTTGCTTTGCGAATCCCTTCTTCGCCATCCACCGCGACCTCTATTTCATAGCCTTTGCGCTGCAAGCGCCTCGAGAGCATGTCGCGGTTCATTTCATTATCTTCGATGATGAGTACTTTAGTCATGGGCAGACTCTCCTTCTCCTTCGCTGTTGGTACGAGAGGATTGCTTAATTAATCGTTGCACCTCTTGCAGCAGGTCACTTGTAGACGATTGCCCCTTCTGGAGAATGTTCGCCACGCGGCCATTCAACCGGTCCTTGTCTTCCTTCGTAATCGTCTTCGCGGTAATGACTACAACCGGAACGGAATACCACTCCGGGTGCTTCCGCAGTTCAGCTACGAACTGGAAGCCATCCATCTCCGGCATCATCAAGTCCAACAAGATCAACTGGGGGATCGACTTCGACAGCTGTTCCAGTGCGATGCGACCATTGCCGGCTCGTGACACTTCATAGCCTTCTCGCTTCAGCATCTTCGTCATCATCTCCGAGGTAGGAACATCATCTTCGATGACGAGTACATTCCCAGCATCATGCTTCGTTACATATTGATTGATGATGGACATCAACCGGTCACGCTGCACTGGCTTCACCAAGTATTCCGCTGCACCCAGCGCGAATCCGAGCTTACGATCGTCGGTAATGGACAGCAGGATGACGGGGATTGCCGCAACCTCCGGATCGGTTTCCTTCTTCAGTGTCGTGAGCACGGACCAGCCGTCCATGCCTGGCATCATGACGTCGAGCAGAATGGCGTCCGGCTTATGCTCGCGAGCGAGCTGCAGACCATCCTTGCCGTTCAGTGCGAGCAAGGCGGATATTCGTTCTCGCTGCAGATGGCGCTGCAGCAGCTTCAGCATGTCCATATCGTCGTCGATGATCAGTACGGTCAGCCGCGATTCTCCTTCAATCGTTTCCTGCTGATTGTTCGACTTATCCAGATTATCCGCGCCGTTGAGGTCCATTTCGTCGATGTTCGGCAACCAGACGGTGAACGTGCTGCCTTCGCCGATTGTGCTCTCGGCCTGAATATAGCCTCCGAGCATGCCGGCGAATCGTTGACTGATGGCGAGTCCAAGACCGGTACCGCCGTATTTGCGTGTCGTGGAGAGATCGGCTTGGGTGAATGCTGCGAACAGCCTATCGATTTGTTCAGGTGTCATGCCGATCCCCTCATCGGTGACGCGGAACAGGAAACCGGATTTGTTCATATCCGATGCCTGTGACACTTCCAGTCGAATGAGACCGTTCTCCGTGAATTTGGAGGCATTGCTGAGCAGATTCAGAATAATCTGACGCAGCTTCGTCACGTCGGTACGGAAGAAGCCGGGAACTCCACTGATCGTCAGCTGGTTTCCATTCTTGTTGACGAGAGGCTCCACAGTGGCCGCCACATCACGGATGAAGCCTTCCAGCTCGCACACTTCAAGGTACAGGTCCATCTTCCCGGCCTCGATCTTGGACAAGTCGAGAATGTCGTTAATGAGGGAGAGCAGGTGTTTACCGGACGCATGTATTTTTTTGAGATCCTCGGCAAACGCAGGTTCTCCCAAGTCGCTCGCTTCCTCCTCCAGCATTTCGCTGTAGCCGATAATGGCATTAAGAGGGGTGCGGAGTTCATGACTCATGTTGGCTAGAAATTGACTCTTGATCTTGCTTGCTTCGATCGCTTCATCCCGGGCTGCGATCAAGTCGGCCGTACGTTCCTTGACCAGCTCCTCGAGATGATTGTTCATATCCTTCAGTTCATTATTGGTGGAGTAGAGCTCTCTCGTCTTTTGCTCGGCGATCTCTTCAGCCGCTTTGCGTGCACGTTTCTCCCTCTCCAGTTGACGACGCAGCAGATCGAGTTCCTCCATCGGTTATTCCAGCTCCTGTTTCGTCATTGTGAACCGGGTTGCGCTGCCTTGCTCGTCCACCAGATCCACTCTCTCAAGCGCAATAGGTTCGCCGAAATGCTGAACGGCGCCGTTAATCAAGCCTTCAGCCAAATCCGCGAACGGACGGGACGAACGATAGATCATGACCAGTACGTTAGGGGCAGGTGTTTCATAAGTAAATGTAGGTAGCTCGGCATCCGGATACAGCTTACGCACCTCTACGTGAATATAAGTATCTACGTGGCTGAGGAAGTCGAAGACAGGCTCATTGGTATTGACCAATTGGGGATGTCCTGCGGCCAACTGTGTGAATAAGTATTCACCGAATGCTTTGACCAGTACGGATACGTCGATTCCTGTTTCTTTGCTAAGCTGATTGACCAGACTGATGATTTCCTGGTGTGAGTAGGTGCCGAGCGATGTGTACGCTCCCCCGGAAGGAACATTGGACGCAGCGATAATTTTGTCGGCCAACTCCAGCGAGAACTTTTCCTCTACCATTTCCAAAAACGTTGTGAATACCATGCCCTTCATGCGTACTTCTCCTCCAATTTGATCATGCTAGTTACTTCGAGATAATAACGGATAAGAAGGCATCGGTCACAACGGGGTCGAAATGCGCTCCTTTTTGCTTCAAAATTTCGGCGATCACTTGCTCACGGGGCCAGGCGGCCTTATAAGGGCGTTCGTGACTTAGTGCATCGAAGAAATCGGCAATGGCAACTATCCGTCCGGAAAGTGGAATTTGTTCCTCGCTCAAGCCATTCGGGTACCCAGAACCGTCCCACTTCTCATGATGGCATTCGGCAATCTCAGCAGCCTTCCGCAGGATGGGAAAGGAAGCATCGCCAATAATGCCGGCGCCAATCGTCGTATGGGTCTTCATCTTCTCGAATTCTTCTTCGGTGAACTTACCAGGCTTCAGCAGGATCATGTCCGGAATCCCTATCTTCCCTATATCGTGCAAGGTTGCAGCGAATTCAATCTGTAGACATTCATCCTCGCTCATGCCCAAGGCTTGTGCCGTCAGACCAGACAATCGACCGACCCGGTGCGTATGCTCACCTGTAACATCATCTCGATACTCCGCTGATCGTGCTAATATCCGTAATATTTCGAACTGAGCTTTCTCCAGCTCGGCAGTCCGCTCCGATACTTTTCGCTCCAAATGCTGATTGTGCTGTTGCAGTTGAAGGTGTAGAAATCGGGTTTTCAACAAGTTCGTAATACGAAGGACGACCTCGCTTCGATCGAATGGTTTCGTCAGGAAGTCATGAGCCCCTTCGCGCAGCGCTCTTTGCTTCGCTTCCGGTGTAACGTCCGCCGTAAGGATCAGCACAGGTAAGTAATCATCTTCCGCAACATCTTGATTGATCTGAGCGAGTGCGGCGAACCCATCGATTACCGGCATATGAAGATCGAGCAAGACGATGTCCGGCCGCTGCTGCTGGAAGAGCGACTCCAATTGAGTAGGATCCGTGGAACTCGTCAGGTTGAGGAACCCGGCTCTTCGGAGAATCCGTTCCAATAATTCAATGTTGAACGTTTGGTCATCCATAATGAGGATGGATGCGTTCTGTAACCATTTATGTTCCATTGTGCGACACCTCGGTTTGTACCGTCCTTGTTGTGATGTGCTCCACTACAATAGTTCAACGGGGAAACGGAATTTCCTTCCGCTCACGGGGTTGATCGTACATTATAGAAGGAACAAGGGTTACTTTTTTTGACATGATAAAATGTATAAGATCCGGGGTCCCCGTAAAGGGGCTTCGCCATGGTATTTGCTTCGAAAGCCTACGTCACTTTGTGTGGTTATTTTGGGGAGCCTGTATTTACACTTATATGTTCTTTCGTATAAGCTTACTTTATAACCTAACGGATACTCTGGATGAAAAAGAGGTGGTGCATATGCTTAACGGAGGATTAGTGGCCTTAAGGGCTATTCTGGATCAATTAAAGCCATCGGAACGAAAAGTGGCCGAATACATCTTGGAGAATCCCAAGGAAATTGTTAAATATTCGGTACAAAAGCTGGCCGAGCTTAGTGGCGTATCGGAAGCGACCATCATTCGGCTGTCCAAAACATTGAATATGACGGGCTATCAGGATTTGAAGCTGCGTGTAGCTGGGGACTTAACGTCGAACGTCCCAACTGGAACATACGAAGAGATCAAGATGGGCGGCTCGATCGAATCCATCATGCAGGCTGTTAGCAATAATAACAAGCAATCGATTCAAGATACGCAAACCGTACTATCAGCTACAGAAGTGGAGCGGGCGGCCATTGCCTTATCCTCGGCTCGCAAAATCGATATATACGGAGTGGGCGCTTCCGCTGTCATAGCCGCCGACATATATCAGAAGTTCAGCCGCATTAACTGGTGGTGCCAGGCATATACGGATTATCATGCGCAGCTTACTTCGGCCGGCAGCTTGACGGGAAAAGATGTGGCGTTCGGCATCTCTCATTCAGGGCAGACCGAAGACATCATTCAATCGTTGAGTGAGGCCAAGAAGCAAGGGGCTACCATCATTACGCTGACGAAGTTCGGGACGACGCCTGTAGCGGAGTTGGGTGACATTCGGCTGTTCACCAGCTCAGTAGAGCAGAGTATTCGCAGCGGTGCCATGGCTTCCCGGATCGCCCAGTTGAATGTGGTGGACATCCTGTTCATTACGATTGCGAGCCGTCAGCACGAGAAGGTCATCCCGCTGTTGGAAAAAACGCGGCTTGCGGTTAGTCGGACGAAGCGAACTTAAGCTGTGTGATGGATGACGGTTCGAATGTATGCATTCGAACCGTTTTTGTGTGCGATGCGCTGCGACAGCAAGCGCGCTGGGAGGGCTGTAGCGCGGATTTTCCGCGTTAATCGCCTGCATTGATTTGCAACAGAGTAAAGACTTTTGTAGTTACGATGAAAACACATCTTGCACTTTCATCCCCCCCATTCCTATCCCCATTCGAATCTATCCGCACCTCATCAACCCATTCATAAACAAAATTTTTATATGTGCTCCAATCATCTGCCTGCCTCACGCACGAGCGATGTTCACGGCATTCTGACAGTGCTAGCGTTCCTTCTTAGCCGTCGGTTTGGTTTATTCCGCAAAGGGTTATTGTGCCGAACTACACTGACTGGTTTGAAGCGAAAGTCATTTTTTTGTAGGAACCAAGTGGGTATGGTATAGTTTGAAGGATAAAGTGTGAGAAAGCGGTGGTGGCCTAACATGGTTACAGATTTTGAAAGACTAGGGATACGGAAACAATTGACGCAGAAGATGAAGGAGTATGGTGTGTCCGAACCGACTCCGATTCAAGCCCAGGCGATTCCCCTCCTCTTAGAGGGAAAAGATATAATAGCTCAAGCGCAGACGGGTACAGGGAAAACACTGGCATTTCTGTTGCCTATGCTGGAACTAATTGAACCGAATCGACCGTTTCTGCAAGGATTGATCATTACGCCGACTAGGGAACTCGCTTTGCAGATTACAAAAGAGCTGCAGCGATTATCTGATGTGGTAGGCGTGAGTGTCTTGTCAGCCTATGGTGGACAGGATCTTGACAGGCAGATTAAGAAACTCGAAGGGGTAACCCATCTTGTAGTAGGGACGCCGGGACGGTTGCTCGACCACGTAAAAAGAGGAACTATCGTGCTGTCCGGTGTGAAAATGCTCGTGCTGGATGAAGCTGACGAAATTATGCGGATGGGGTTTCTGGACGATACCGAAGCCCTCCTGGCTGAAACGTCGGAGAAGCGGCAGACGATGCTGTTCTCGGCCACGATGCCCCAGCAAGTGCGCGCTCTGGCTACTCGTTATATGAAGAAGCCGGAAGAAGTGAAAATTCAGAGCAAGCACGTCACGTTGGATGAGATTCGCCAGTCTATTATTGAAACAACAGATGCGGATAAGCCGGATGCTTTGGTGCGTTTGCTGGAAGAGCATAAGCCTTACTTGGCTATCGTGTTTTGTCGGACGAAGAAGGGTGCCGGCTTTTTAACTAAAAAGCTGCAGGAGAACGGTGTAGAAGCCGATGAGCTTCACGGCGACTTATCCCAGGCGAAGCGGGAGCAAGTGCTCAAGCGGTTCCGGGCGGCGAAGCTGCAGGTGTTGGTAGCTACGGATGTGGCAGCCAGAGGATTGGACATTGAAGGTGTCACGCATGTGTATAATTTCGATCTCCCTCATGATACGGAGAGCTATATTCACCGAATTGGGCGAACAGGTCGTGCTGGTGAGACCGGAATGGCGCTGTTGTTCGTGACGCCGCGTGACCGACTCTCCGTGCTGCAGTTGGAGAAAGGCATAGGCAAGACGCTGGAGCGTCGTAACGCCGAAGGCAGCTTGTTGGCGAGCGGCACGAAGCGTACAGCCGCTGTGAAGCTGGCCGGGCGTGGCAGTCGTGCAGCGAGCAGCGAGTCGCGAGGCCCGCGTCGCGGGGCTGGGCGAGGCGGAGCAAGCGAGGGCGCCGACAAGCGTGGCGCGCGTGGCGGGGCACGGCGCGGAAGCGCGGCCGCAGGCGGCGGGCGCAACGCACGCGCGGGAGCTAGCGCGACTGGCTTCGGCGCGAGAGCGAGCGGCCGCGATGCGGGCGGCGAGGTCGAGCCGCGCTACGGCGCGCGAGGCATCGCGGGCGAAGGCGCCGAGAAGCGCGGCGCTCGACGCGACAGCGGCGGTGTTCGCGAGGGAGGCGAGGCGCGAGATGGCCGCAGCGGACGCGCCGGAGCAGGCGCGCCGCGTCGCGGCGGTGCGGCAGGCGGCGAGCGACGCGATAGCGGAGCACGCGCAGGCGGTCGCCGCGGCGACAGTCGCGTGGGAGCAAGCGAAGGAGCGGAGCGCCGCAGCGGCGGTGCAAGAGCCGGTGGCCGCCCCGCATCAGCGGGTGACGCAGGCGGCCGTAGCGGTAGCCGGCCAGAGGCCAGCGGCGCAGGTGGACAACGCGGAGGCAATGCAGGTAGAGGTAGCGACCGCCGTGGAAGCGGACGTCCGCAGGGCAACAGCGAACGCGGCTCGGGACGTGGACCTTCGCGAGGGCGTTAAGGCACATATCAGAGAAAGCAGCCGGTAATTGCACGGCTGCTTTCTTTATTTCCTCAACCAATAAATGTGGCATAAAATGCAACATTCATTCCATTCTAGGCCCCTCCAAGGTCAAAATGTGGCACAAAATGCAACATTTCAACACAGAAATTCGAAGTTCACTCAAAAATGTTGCATTTTGTGCCACATTTCAGTCTTCAGTCAACGGTTTCCTCTGAAATGTTGCAAAAAGTGCCACATTTTTAGGTATAGCTCGATAATGTAGCCCCCGGACTACCTCTTCGCTAGGTTTCATCACGTATTCCCCTACCTTTCTCCCGACGATTCTAATCTATTCTTGTCCACGACCATCAGATACTGCTCATAAATAGTCTCGAATCCAAGCTCCTTCAAGAGATCGATCAGGACGTGGTCCGACATGGACAAATCGCTGGTACGGCGGACGCAGGCCACATCAAGGGGCCCGAACACTTGAGAGAGCAGGGCGCGATACAAGGAATCCCGATCCGAACGATCCGGGGCTACAGCACACTGCAGCAGGTTGATATGCGAGACAACTCCGTTGTTGTCCGTTTCTCGTTTGTACAAGGCGTACCCGACCGCATTCCCTGCGGAGTCTCTCGCGATCGCCGTCGTTCCATTCCGTACATTGTGCCACATGCATTCCCAAGCGACCCTCGGAGTGGCAAATGGAATTTCCATAATCGCCTTAGGTTCATCCAAGTGAATCCGATAGGCAGCAGGTGGACCAGACCCGAAATCGGCAGGAAAGGCATCGGATCGAATCATGCCAATTAGTTGGTCCACGATGACGAAGCCTGCTTTCTGATAAGCAGTCAACGCTTAGGCGTTCTTCGTCACGACCTCCAATGTAACTTGGTCCATGTTGGAGTCGTCTATGATTCGTCGTACTTCCTGCATCATCGCCTTGGCGACACCTTTACCCCGATATTCGGAAATAACGCCCGTTCCGCCGTTCCGCCCGATCTGCATGCCACCAATCTGCTTGGTAGCAATCCATACGAAGCCGATGGGAAGCGCCCCATCGAACGCCACTACGGACAATTCAGGACGAATCCCATGAGTGGTGAACTTAGCTAGCAATTTCTCCATTGTGGTCGGCTTGTATGAGTAGTAGCCCTCGAAGCCGCGATTTTGCAGCATCAATGCTTGAGCGAATGTGCAATCGAGTAATCGTCCCAACGTGAATTCTGACTGAGGTTGTTCCACGGCATAATCACTCCGTTCAGATAAAGAGTTCAGTTCTGTAAAAAGGGCGTTGGCAAAAAATGAGGGCTGTGATAAACTGAAACAGAAATCGATTACTATCCTAATTTTACTATCTGTTTTTGAAAGGAGTCAAGCATGAAAACAGTCGTTTTAGTCGGGGCAGGTGGACGAGCGCGAGCTATGTTTGCTCTTCCCTTTGTGAAAGAACTGAAGGATTTCATCTTGTTCGGAGGAATCTATGACCCGAATTCCGTCCGGGCGCAAGCGCTCAGCGAGGAATGCGGAGGGGTGCCAATCTATGATGATTTCGACACGATGCTGCAGAGCGTCCGACCGGACACAGTTGTTATAGCCAGTTCCGATTCCACTCACCATACTTACATCATTGCAGCTATGGAGGCGGGCTGCGATGTCATTTCCGAGAAGCCAATGACGATTGACGCCGAGAAGTGCCGGGACATTCTTGAGACCGAGCGAAGAACAGGCCGGAAACTCATGGTCACGTTCAATATGCGATTCGTTCCCTATGTGGCCAAGATCAAGGAACTGCTGCTGCAGCGAGTAATTGGAGATGTTCATCATGTTGCGTTGGAATGGTTCCTGGATCGGTCGCACGGCGCGGATTACTTCCGCAGATGGCATGCGCAGATGGAATACAGCGGTGGTCTGCTTGTACACAAATCAACGCATCACTTTGACATGATCAATTGGCTGCTGGACCGTCATCCAGAGAAAGTGCATGCCTTCGGCAAGCGGGTGTTTTATGGACCGACTCGTGAGAAACGAGGGGAGCGTTGCCTGACATGCGAGCACAAGGAGTCCTGTGAGTTTTACTTCGATATAACCAAGAATGAAATTGTTAACCGCTATTATTTGCAAGCGGAACAGGAAGACGGTTATTTCCGCGATCAGTGCGTCTTCGGCGAGCGGATCAATATTTACGATACGATGTCTGCTCATGTGCAGTACCAAGACGGTCCCATGCTGACGTATTCGCTGGTGGCGTACAGTCCGGTTGAAGGCTGGAAAGCTACCCTTCAAGGCAGCGAAGGCCGTATGGAAATCAGCGACCACTCCCATAAACAGGATAACGCCTATAAGATTCGGATAACTAAACCAAATGGCGAAACGGTGGAGCACCGTATACCTGTTTCTTCCGGGGGGCATGGCGGCAGTGACGAGCGGTTGCGTCGGATGTTATTCGTCGGAGACAAGGAAGACCCGCTTGGCCAGCAAGCAGGAAGTTTGGCGGGCGCCATGTCACTTCTGATCGGAGCCGCCGCCAACGTCTCTATTGCCTCAGGCAATCCCGTGAGCATCGCGGAATTGTTGGCTGAACCTGCAGTGAGGACTATCGATGGCGTACGAGCAATATGAGGATCGGATTCGTCTAGAGAAACAAACGAACAAGAAGGTGAATCAGACGTCGCCTTATTGTGATTTCATCTTTTACGAATCTTCCCGAACGCCGGGCATTCAGCTGGCCGCTCGTATAGTGAAGCCGGATAAACCGGGCTATATCTTAGCGAGTACACACGGCTGGCATATGGGCATTACAGGCTTTAAGCCGATGGAGCAGCCTCTAGTCGATAACGCCTATTTGCGGATCGAAGTCGATATGCGTGGGCGGCCCCATTCCGAAGGCGAAGCGGACTGCAACGGCTGGGAGCTGTATGACGTCATGGACGCCATAGTGTATGCCCGCCTCCATTATGCAGACTATATTGCGGATCCGGATGTTGTGTACTTCGAGGCCGGAAGTGGAGGCGGAGGCAATGCATTTGCTATCGTAGGCAAATTTCCCGACGCATTCGCGGCAGCTACTTCCTTATGCGGCATGTCCGATTACGCACTCTGGTACGAGCAAGATCAGGTCGGCGAGTTCCGCGATGAACTGGACGTCTGGATTGGCTGCAGCCCGGATGCGAATCCAATGGCTTACCGGTCTCGCAGCGGGCTTACGACTGTCGACAATCTATGCACTCCGATCTATGTGGTCCACGGGGATACCGACGCTCGCGTTCCATCTGTGCATTCGAGACGGTTCGTTACCAAGGCCGCTGAAGTCGGCAAGAACGGCCTCGTACGTTACCGAGAACTGCCAGGTGTAGGAGCAAAGGGACATTGGGGGAACGCGACAGAGGAGATGATGGTACTAATCGCTGCTGAGAGCGAAGAAAACCGATGCGCGCATCGTTCGCTTGTACACTTGCCTGACAAGGGTAAGTTGACGGTAGCCGGTTATGTATTTACTCGACTGTTCTCCGTCGTACTCGATTCAATCGATAAGGTAGCCACCCTAGAGTACGATATGGAGAAGGGTGCATTCGAGCTATACTGCGAGATAGAGTGTGAATATACGTTGACATTAGGTGGAGAGCCGCTCATTCGCCAAGCGCTTCCCGTAAACAGCTGTACCTCGCTAGGATGACCCTGACAAGGACATCCTAGTAGGGACCACGGCTGGCGTATTTTTATGTCCACAACTTAAACGTTTACTCAAAGAGCTTTATTTTTGTTTATATTTAATTAAGTATTGTAAAATTAAACCTAAGATACTATACTGGACGTAGAATGAGATCAAGGGAGACGCGACGGCATGGTTACGATCAAAGATATTGCACGAGAGGCTGGAGTTACGTTCGTAACCGTGTCCCGGGCGTTGAACGACGAACCGGGTGTGAGTGAAGAGAAGCGGAAAGTCATTAAGAAGATCGCTGAACAGATGAATTACGTGCCGAGCCTGGCGGCCAAGAAGCTGGCTCAGAAGCAGCCGAGTATGCTCGGGTTGATATGGCCTAGCAAGAAGGGGCTGTTCTTCTATGACTTGAGCTTCGAGATCCAGAAGGAAGCGGCGAAGCGCGGGCTGCAAGTCATCTTCTCTATGGCAGGAGCGGAAGAAGCGATGCGCATGTTCAACCGATATTTCGTCGATTATATCGTGTACTGGCGGTCAGATTGGAACCCAACGTTGGAATTTTTGCAGGAGAAGGAGAAGTTCCGCGGTGAGATGCTCTTATTAGGCGGCTGGAAGAGCGAACGAACCCATAGTCTATCGATTGACAGAATCGGCGCTCTTCGGAATGCGATCAGTCATTTGGCACAATTGGGTCATCGCAGAGTGGCCTATATCGGTGAGAACGATCTGCACAAATTTAACGGATATATGCAAGGTGTAGCGGAATGCAAGCTGGACTATCGTCACGACTTAATAATGGACCCGTCTCATCCGTCCTTCAAGCAAAAGTTTGTGGACATGATGAGCCTGATCGACAGACCAAGTGCACTCGTCATCGACAGCCAAGGTAGCTGGTTCCCGACAGCCCGGCTGGTACGTGAGTTGAATCTGAAGGTACCGGAGCAATTGTCGCTCGTTGTATATGATGATATACCGGAGCTTGAAGCTTTTGATGTGCCGCTTACGACTGCCGGACCTTCTGTCGAGTACTTAGCGAAGCGCACATTGGATATTTTGACAAGGAATGCCGATTTGAAGGCCAAGAACGAGTGGGTGGAAGAGGAAGTAGCTTGTACAGTGACTGTGAGAGGCTCCACGATTCCGTGGCAAGGCTAGCAGCAATGACAATAGCTTTAAGTTTTTTTAAGTATATAGAAATCGATTACTATCAATTGGTTCCAGATTATAGCGAAAGGGGTGAGAGTCTTCCGTGAGCTAGCAGGAATCAGATTCAGGTGGCGACGGTGAGAGGAACTGGATTGACACATTAGAAAGTGGAGTCGCGGTGAGCAAGGGGATAATTGTACATATTTCGAGAGGAGCTATTCCATGAGAAAGAGCAAAAGCTTGTGTATATTGTTGATGCTGGTCATGGTAGTAAGTGTTGTGTTGTCGGCATGTTCGGGCAGCGGTGGGGAAACGACGGCGCAGAAACCGGGGCCTAGTTCGAGTCCAAGTTCCGCGGCCAATACCCCGCAACCGTCGGGTGAGCCGGCTGAGGTCGTATTTTATTCGAATAACGGGGACCCAGTAGAAAGCTTCGATCTGCGATTCGGCAATTTGCTGCGCAAGAAGTTTCCGAACTACACAATCAAATACATCATGAAAGGTCCAGGTACGAACTTACCGGAATTGATTGCATCAGGGACACGGTTTGATATTTTCTTCCAAACGATTGGGAACTTCGAGAACTTTGCCTTCGCCAGCGACATTCAATTCGATATGTCCGACTTGGTGCAGAAGCATAAGGTTGATCTATCCCGTTTCGAGCCTACCTTGATCGACGCGGTCAAGCAGGCGTCCGGAGGGAAACTCTATGCACTGCCGATCTTCAATAACAATCTGGTCTTATACTATAACAAGTCTCTCTTCGATAAATTCGGCGTGGAGTACCCGAGGGACGGGATGACATGGGATCAAATTGCGGAAATATCCAAGAAGCTCACTCGGAACGATGGCGGGACCCAATACGTGGGATTCACTCATTCACCGTCTCATTCGGTCCGGATGATGCAGCTTTCCGTGCCTTCGGCTGATTTGAAAGCGAATACACCGACGATTAATACCGACGACAGATGGAAGCGCTACTTCCAAACGGTGTTCGTCGCACCTTCTCAGGAACCAAGCCTGCTAAATTTAATGCAATCGACGAATAAAATTCCGATTATCGATGATTTCGTGAAGACGAAGAACATTGCCATGATTAATTATGTGTCCAGCCTCATTACGGTATGGGAAGAGCAATTCAAATCGATGGATTGGGATATCGTATCGATGCCGACTTTCAATGAGCTTCCAGGTGTTGGCTCACAGTCGTACCCGAGTTACTTCGGTATCACCAAGATGGCGAAGAACAAGGATGCTGCGATGGATGTGCTCAACTACATGGTATCGGATGAGTTCCAGACGGAATTGGCCCGGATCGGCACAATGCCTGTATTGAAGAGTGAAGCGATCCAGAAGGAGCTTGGTAAAAAGTCCATCTATAAGGATAAAAACTGGAAATCCGTCTTTTACAACAAATTCGCGGTAATCCCTCCCAAAGCTTCTTATGAAGCGGATATCGCTGGAATTTATGCCAGCTATGGAACGAAAGTGCAGATCGGAAGCCTCGACATGAATACGGCTCTGCGTCAGGCGGAAGAGGATGCCAAGAAGCGGATCGCGGAGCTGAATCTGGCTAAGAAGTAAAAATGCTGATAGGAGGATCAGAGGATGATCAACTTCCCCCGCAAGACGTAAAGCCTTGAAGGAAGAGGAACAAAAGGGGCAGAGGGAGTGGAGAAGCGCCCTTCCCACGCGCAAACGTTGCTCAACCACCAAGGACCTCTGGAGTGATCTGCTCCAGAGGTTATCCTTCATGCACAATCTATTCGTTGCGCCGTGTCATCTGCTGCCAGACCGACCCTTCCGCAGCGGAGCCGCCTTCGATGCGAGCGAGGGCCAGCTTCGCCTGCAGGCGAACCTCGAACTCCGGGTCGTCGATCGCGCCTTGTAACGAAGGTACGGCGGACGCGTCGCCGACTTCGTACAAGAAGCGGGCCGCCCGCCACCGAACAAGCTTGTTCGGGTCGCCGAGCGCCACGATCATCGGTCCGATGGCCTCTGGGTTACCGAGATCGGATAGCGTGTCGCCCGCCGTACGCCGAACCGAGACGGAGCTGTCCTGCAACGCTTCTAATAAGTAGGGCAGGGCTTGCGGCTCACGAATATCGCCCAAGTAGACCGTAGCCAATCTCCGTACCGATGATTGCGGATCGCGCAGAGCCTGAACGAGCAGCGGCATCGTTTCGAGCGAGGGCTTCACCCGCTGTAATGCCGCGTACCGCACTTTCCAATCCTCATGCGTCATTCGCGCCGCAAGCTCCTCGACTGTCAAGTCGCTTAGCTCTTCGGGAGGCATCTCGCCTTCCGTACCGGTTTCAAGCGACTTGCGAACGAGCTCCTTCAACCGCTCCTCGTCATAGGAGGCATCCAGCTCAGCCGCTATCTGCGCTCCGATCTCAGCAAGCTCGCCATAGCGTATGCCCGCATCCTTCAGCGTGCGTTCGCGAATCAGGTTGGGGGATGCCGTCCCAGCTTGAATCGCTGCGTCGGTGAAGCGGGTAGGAAGTGCCGCCCGGAATTCTTCGGTTCCGCTGCGCACCCGAATCTGCATCGGAATACCGCGGAATACTTGAATCCACACTTGGGCTTCGCCGAAGGAGGCGTGCTCCTCTGGATTGAGCGTTGTACTATTGCTAGTTCCCTCACTGCTAGATCCTCCAGGTTCAGCAGTAGAGCCGGTAACTGCACGCCCATCCGCTCCCCATACACGCTCGGCTTCAGCTAGAATCGGCTGCCAATCCGACTTGGGCTTCCGATCGATGGCGATGAAATCAGCTGTCCAGAACACGGAAGTGACGCCATCGATAGCGAGTAGTCGTTGTATGTTGGCGGGAGCTGTATGCTTGTTATGCTTATCATAAGTCCGCTTGTCCCCTTTGGGGAGCGATTGATCCACATTGATCTTCATCGTATTCGGACTTGGTGTAGGTTCGATCGATACTATACGCATAGGTTCATCCTCCTGACCTGACAATCACGTTCTCCTCCTATTGTGTCACATTCGGACCAAAGAAAAAACCCCGCTTCATTAGAAGGCGAGGTTGGTGTGCATAGTCATCAATCCAGATTCAGTAGTTGACGGTCCAAATAGGGTTCCAACAAGTTCGTTATGGCGAATACGGTATGTGCCAGATCAAGGTTCTCGAAGACGAATTCGCATTCCAGCATGTAGGACATCGCATCATCATAGTGCAACATATGCCCCTGGATCACAGCTTCATCGTCACCGCGTTCCTGCTGCCGATCCACGACTGATGTCCGGTCCGCATAGATGAACAGCTCGGTTACTTGATCCGGGTACACCGCCTTCAGAATGTTGGCTCCCTTAGGGTTCAATATTATATATATGAATTTGTCCGCTGCGAGCAGTTTTTCAATATCCACATGCTTGATGCCATATTGATGCCCGTTAATAGATACACTCTCAATAAATGCGCCAGCCTGCTCATCTTCCTGGAATTGCTCAGGGGAAATGAAATAATAATCCTGCCCCTCTTGCTCACTCGGGCGTCGTGCACGTGTCGTGTAGGAAAGCACCTTCTCCAGTTCTAACGTTGAACCCACCATATCAGCCACTGTCTTCCGTCCGGAACCGTCGGGTCCGGTAAATACGAATATACGCGCATTCCCTGTAGTGCCTTTCATGGACCGCACACCCTTCCCTATGTTTTGATAGTTGTCACATTGTATTCGGCACTTCCTGCAGGATATGCCTCCTATGACCAAATTATAACACAAGAAGATGCTTGTTTAGTGATAAATAAGCATCTTCTTGTGTATGATCCGTATGCGGCTATTGAGCTGAAACGACAGTGCCGGTCTTAGCATTGCGCAGAATGGAAACTTCAACCCTGCGGTTTTTGGCACGGCCATCAGCGGTTCTGTTATCGTCGATCGGATGATATTCGCCGTAGCCGATTGCGCTGAAGCGTGATTGACCGATCTTGTCATTCTGCAGCAATATCTTCATGAAGTTCAACGCCCGCTTGGAGCTCAAGTCCCAGTTGGTTTCGAATTCCTTCGTGTTGATCGGAATATCATCGGTATGACCCGCCACTTCGACCTGGTAGTTCGGATATTGAGTCAGCATGTTCGATATCGATTGAGCGAGCTTCCGTGCATCTGGCTTCACTTCGGCACTTCCCGAAGCATACAGCGCGTTGTCACGGATAGTGATCATAAGCAGCTCATTTGTCAGACGGGTTTCGAGTTGAGTCGTAAGTCCGTTGTCCTGGATGAATTGATCTAGCTTTTGCTTCAGTTCCTTCAGATCAGCCATTTCCTTCTCCATCTGTGCTTGCTGTTCCTTGGATTGCTGTAACGTTGGCTGCTCCGTCTTGAAGTCTTCGGCCTTCTTATTGACCTGGTCGGTTGGATCTTTGGTAATCGGCACGACGGACGTTGCTTCGAATATATTAGTTCCGCCATTGAAGGCCGAATTCAGGCTTCGCATGATTTGATCGTATTTCTTGGAGTCTACCTCGCTGGAGGCGAACAAGATGATGAATAAAGCGAGAAGTAACGTAAGTAAGTCGGCATAAGGGATAAGCCAGCCTTCATCCATATGGTCTTCATGATGCTGCTTTCGCCTTTTGCTCACGATCGGAGTCCTCCTCTTGATTTTGTGGACCATATCGTTCGGAAGGAGTCAGGAATACGGATAGCTTCTGTTCAATGGCGATGGCCGAAATGCCAGACTGAATGGAGAGCAGCCCTTCTACCATCATCAGCTTGATCTCTACTTCTTTGTGAGAGATGCGCTTAAGCTTCGTTGCGATTGGATGCCATAGCACATAACCGGTGAATATACCGAGTAAGGTAGCAACGAATGCGGCTGAGATCAAGTGTCCCAGCTTGTCCACTTGGCTTAGGTTGCTCAATGCTGCGATGAGGCCTACGACCGCCCCCAACACCCCAAGAGTAGGTGCGTATGTGCCGGCTTGAGTGAAGATAAGCGCTCCAGCCCGATGACGATCCTCCATAGCATTTACTTCTTCCATTAATACGTCATGTATGAACTCTTGATCGTTGCCGTCAATAATCATCCGCATCCCATTTCGCAGGAATGGATCGTTAATTTCTTCAACCTTGCTCTCCAGAGCAAGCAGACCTTCACGACGAGTAATGGTAACCCACTCAATGAACAGTTGAATCAATTCTTTCTTAGGGACGAGCTGTTGTTTAACGAAGACAATCTTGAACAGCTTGGGAATCTTGGTCAATTCGGACATGGGGAAGGCAATTAGAATAGAGGCGGCTGTTCCTCCTATGATGATCAGGATGGCAGCATAATTCAAAAGTGAACTGAGATGCGCACCCTTCAGCACCATCCCGACACCAACTGAAATAAAAGCAAGAATAATACCTAGTACTGAAGATTTCTCCATTGTGACACCTCACGATTTAGTCTATACCCCTTTTATATCGGCATAGAGTATGGATTCGATTAGAGACAATCAAATCCTTCACAGACTTGAACATATTTGCAAACAAAAAAACCGCAAGACGAGTAGTCACACGGTTTATTATGATAATGAAAATTTGCTTTATAAGATGAAGAAACGCGATTAAGGTGTCAGCTCAATTATGCCATGATCCCCAAAATGGTTCTTAACCAAGTTATTCAAATCCGGGACATATGGGGATAGCGATACCCCGCGCCAAGCTTCATGAGCATATTGACTGAACTGGTTGATGAATTGCTGGTTGGCAGATATGAACACATTCGTAATGTTCGGATGCATTTTTCGCACAGTCTGAGTCAATTCGGTCTGCAGCTCACTCGATAAGTCCTGTGGATTCGGAATGGTCGGGAATGAGTACTTGTCCATCACAATATCGCCTGGCTTGAGTGATTGTGTGACATCCGAGTGGTGGTCTATCCCGGATTGGGCGATCGTTCGGTCGCTGCGGTTGCTCGTTCCCTTGCCCTTCATACCTGTAGCAGTACCGTCCAAAAGGATGGCGACATAGGCATTCTTATCGGTTATGATGACGAAGGATGTACGGATGCCTTTCATATCGTCGATAACGTCTGAAGTAGCTTGGCTGAATGCCATCGTATGGTTGTTGTGATCGGCTGCTTTTAACTGCGTGTTGTATGTGCGGAATCCGGTTGCTTCATTCATGCTTGTCCGGCTGCCGTAATCGGAAGAGCTGTTCTCGAAATGTTGCTGATACGAACAAGCCGAAAGTCCGGCTGTAAGGGAGAGGCAAGCCATCCATTTGATCAGCAGCTGCATGTTTATGTTTAACATAAGAACCTCCTGACCGGGTTTTAGATGGAGAGTGGACCATACGATTAAGCATAGTTTTTGTTTAACGCTTCAATTTATACATTACATTTTTAGTGCGGATTCTCCGCTAGAGATTGCATAAAACTGCTGTAAAAAGGAAATACCCTTTATGAACGATTCAGAAAGTAAAACTTCGCTGATAGTTCATTGTCTCGGCAAACGCACGGCGTAAAAGGACGCCGTTAGGCGCGTTTATATCCTTGGTCGACAGTAAGAAAATTAAACGGTTCCAAGTTATCAGGAATGACTCGAAAAAGCTGGGAAACCTTGATATTAGAACATTTTGTGAACTTTGCCAGGAAGATTGACAAACATTGAGTACGAAATTATAGTTAATAAAGTGATTAGGTTAGTTGACAAGATATGGCCATCCATGATCAGAATTTTCGGTGAATTTAACCGGATTAAGTTCTGATTCAGATAGCAAGAATAGATTGGTCTTCTTTGCTCGATTGATCTATTTATAACAGAGAATTGGGGTTGATGAGTGAATGAAACGGTGGCAATTTGTATGGCGTTTAGTCCCTTTATTGGCGATGATGACGTTCATACTTTCGGGGTGTGGGATCGATGAACTTACCACGTTAAATCCGAAAGGGCCTGTAGCTGAGAAGCAATTATGGCTGATCCTTATTTCTTTGGCTGTCATGATTGGGGTATTCATCGTCGTGGCCGTGATTTACGTGTATGTGCTCGTTCGCTTTCGCAAGCGTCCTGGACAAACCGGAGTACCGAAGCAAGTGGAAGGCAATCACAAGCTCGAGATTATTTGGACCGTGATTCCTTTTATTCTGCTGATCATCATCGCGATCCCGACTGTCAAGTACACATTCGAGCTGGACAAAGATTATTCGAAGGATCCGAATGCGCTTCAGGTCAAGGTTACCGGACATCAGTTCTGGTGGGAATTCGAGTATATGAATGAGAAGATTATTACCGCTCAGGATTTGGTCATTCCTACTGACCGTACGATCTCCTTTCACTTGGAATCAGCTGACGTGAACCATTCCTTCTGGGTACCGACATTAGGCGGTAAGAAGGATAATAACCCAGGTATGACCAACATGCATTACTTGGTAGCAGCTAAGCCAGGGGTATACTTCGGGAAATGTGCCGAGTTATGCGGAACTTCGCATGCTTTAATGGACTTTAAAGTAAAAGCAGTCACACCTGATGAGTTCGAACGATGGATAGCCAGCATGAAAGCTCCATTAACGGCTACGACTACTTCGCTTGCTCAGGAAGGCGAGCAGATCTTCAAGAAGAGCTGTATCGGTTGCCATGCGGTGTCGGATCCCCAGCAGAAGCAGGTTGTGGGCGGTAAGGTCGCTCCGAGTCTTGTGAACTATGCGAACAGGATGACAGTTGCAGGTATTTTGGACAATAGGAATCCGGAGGACTTGAAGAATAACCTACATAAGTGGTTAAAAGATCCTCAAGAAGTGAAACCGGGTAACTTGATGCCGAATCCGCAAGATGTTCCGGGCAGCAAGATGGAAGCCAGCCTTGGACTTACCGACAAGCAAATCGATGCTCTCGTGGAGTATTTGGCCGCGCAGAAGCAGAAGTAACGACTACTGAAGAAGGGGGTTTATACGTTGGCACATGCTCATGCTCACCATAAGGTCAAACGATACAGCGGTATAATGGATTGGCTCACGACCGTTGACCATAAAAAGATCGGCATTCTGTACTTGCTGGCAGGCGGACTGTTCTTCCTGGTCGGCGGTCTGGAAGCTGTCTTGATCCGAGTACAGTTAATCAAGCCGATGAACGACGCGGTTGACGCAGCGATGTTCAATCAATTGTTAACGATGCACGGGACGACAATGATTTTCTTCGCGGCGATGCCACTCATATTCGCCTTTATGAACGCTGTTATCCCGCTCCAGATTGGGGCGCGCGACGTAGCATTCCCATTCGTTAACTCGTTGGGTTTCTGGCTGTTCGTCTCCGGAGGCATACTGATGAACACAAGCTGGTTGCTCGGAGGAGCACCAGATGCAGGTTGGACGGGGTATGTACCGCTATCATCACCAGAATATTCCGGTAAGGGGACAGACTTCTACGTTCTGGGCTTGCAGATTGCCGGGATTGGGACGCTAATCGGAGGGATCAACTTCCTCGTCACGATTATCAATATGCGGGCACCTGGCATGTCCTTTATGAGAATGCCGCTCTTCACTTGGGCATCCTTCGTAACATCGGCACTTATCCTCTTCGCCTTCCCGGCGATTACAGTAGGACTTGTACTCTTAATGTTCGAACGGCTCTTCGAAGCTAATTTCTTCGATGTGGCGGCAGGCGGGAACGTCGTCCTATGGCAGCATCTATTCTGGATTTTCGGGCATCCCGAAGTATACATTCTGATTCTTCCAGCGTTCGGGATTATCTCGGAAGTCATCAGTACGTTTTCGAACAAGCGTTTGTTCGGCTACAGCGCGATGGTATTCGCAACCGTCATTATCGGGTTCCTGGGCTTCATGGTTTGGGTTCACCATATGTTCACAGCAGGTATTGGACCTGTAGGTAATGCCTTGTTCTCTATCGCAACAATGTTGATTGCGGTTCCGACAGGGATCAAGATATTCAACTGGCTGTTCACACTGTGGGGTGGACACATCCGCTTCACAACCGCGAACTTGTTCGCAGTCGGCTTCATCCCGACGTTCGTTATGGGCGGTATGACTGGAGTTATGCTGGCAGCGCCTGCAGCAGACTTTCAGTACCATGACAGCTACTTCGTTGTCGCTCACTTCCATTACGTAATCGTCGGCGGTTTGGTGTTCGGCTTGTTCTCCGGATTGTTCTACTGGTGGCCTAAGATGTTCGGTCGAATGCTGAACGAAACACTCGGCAAATGGATATTCTGGTTCTTCTTCATCGGATTCCACTTGACGTTCTTCATCCAGCATTTCCTAGGTCTGATGGGTATGCCAAGACGTGTCTTCACGTATTTGCCGAATCAGGGTTGGGACACGATGAACTTAATCAGTACGCTCGGAGCATTCAGTATGGGAGTAGGTACCATTCTTCTCCTCGTTAACATAGTTATCACGTTCATGAAACCTAAGAATGCACCTGCCGATCCTTGGGATGGACGGACGTTGGAATGGGCGATTCCATCTCCAGCTCCAGAATATAACTTCAAGCAGCTTCCGCTCGTTCGCGGCTTGGATCCACTGTTCAAGGAGAAGATGGAAGGTAAGAAGGAGATGACTCCGGCTGAACCGCTTGGGCCGATTCATATGCCTTCACCATCCATACTGCCACTTGTGATGTCAATTGGATTGTTCATCGCCGGGTACGGGTTCATGTATCATCACAATTGGGTTTCCATCGGCGGTATCGCCATTACACTGATCTGCATGCTGCTTCGTTCGGTTTATGACGATCATGGTTACCATATTGAAGTTGAAGAACTGCAGGATAAGGAGGTTAGAGCATGAACCACGCTGACTTAACGGGTCATAACCTTCCTGCAGAACCAGAGAAAGCAACACTGGAAGGACGCAATAAAATACTTGGCTTCTGGTTATTCCTAGGTGCGGAGACGGTATTGTTCGGATGCTTGTTCGCTACCTACATCGGGTTGCGCAACCAGATTGCCGATGGCCCTCCGGGACATGAGATTTTCAAGCTGGCTACAGTTGCCCTGGCTACATTCCTTTTGCTAACGAGTAGTATGACGAGCGTGCTGGCGGTTCAGGCTATGCATCGCAAGGCAGTTGGAGCCATGCAGCTGTGGTTCGGGATCACTGTAATTTTGGGTTTGGCGTTCCTGGGGCTTGAGATTTATGAGTTCTACGAATATGTACATGAAGGTCATAAATTCTCGACCAGTGCATTCAGTTCTGCCTTCTATACGTTGGTCGGGTTCCATGGAGCTCACGTTCTTTTCGGGGTCTCCTGGATTTCGCTCTTGATGCTTCAGTTGAAACGAAAAGGGCTAACCGTCGTTACGGCGCCTAAGTTGTACAATGCAAGCTTGTATTGGCACTTTGTCGACGTCGTGTGGGTGTTCATCTTCACAATCGTTTACTTGATGGGAAAGGTGGTCTAGGTCGATGGCATCCAATCATCCATCCTCATCAGAGCAAGGGAATCGTCGTCACGTGCACGAAGGTCCGAAGAATCATTTCTTGGCCTTTGGCTTATCCATTCTGCTAACCATTCTGGCGTTCGTCGTTGTGAATGCTCAGATGGGACGAACGTTCACATTATTGTTCATCGTCCTGCTTGCGATCATTCAGGCTGTATTCCAATTAACGTTCTGGATGCACTTGAAAGACCGCGGACACTTTTACGCAACGGTAGGAATCGCGTTCGGCTTTATTACCGCACTTACCGGGGTAGCAGCAGTCGTATATTGGATTTGGTGGTAACACGTCGGGGGGCTTGCAGGTTAGCCCCCCTTTTTTTGTAAGTATAAAGACTGTAAGATTTGTTTGTTTGATAGGAAAAAGGAGGTTGCTGTAATGCTAGGTTTGCAATATTTCACATTCAGCGAACTTTGGAGTCCGGTCACCTTGATCGTCATCATATTGATTGCCGTTGCGTATTTGGGCATAGTGGGGCCTTACCGAACCAAGTTGTTCGCGGAATCGGAACCGGTGCCAGTCGGGAAAATGGTTTCATTCTTGCTCGGATTGTTCATCTATTACATGGCCCATGGAGGCCCGATCGATCTATTGGGTCATCTTATGTTCAGCGCCCATATGACCGCGATGTCACTTGCGTATCTCATTGCACCGCCGCTTATGCTTATTGGGATCCCGGGCTGGATGCTCCGACCGTTGTTGAAATTCCGCGGGGTTAAGAAAGTGTTGACCACGATAACGCATCCTATGATTACGGTATTCGTGTTTAATATCTTATTCTCGTTCTACCATATGCCGAAAATTCACGACTACGTGATGACACACTTCACGGTCCATAGTCTTTTCTTTTTTGTATTGCTTTTTACCGCCTTTATGATGTGGTGGCCGATCGTATCACCGTTGCCCGAACTTTATGAAATGTCTGAATTGAAAAAGATGGCGTATATATTCGCGAATGGGGTTCTCATTACGCCGGCTTGCGCCTTGCTTATATTCGCCGATTCGGCCATATTCGCTACTTATAGCGACCCGGTCGCCTGGGCTAATGCAATGGGTTATTGCGTGTCAGCAAATGCTCAAGAGCTGCTACAGAACTTCGCGAATGGTCCCCAATTCTTCTTGCTGCTTGATGCGCAGGAAGACCAGCAACTCGGTGGTGTCATCATGAAGGTCGTTCAGGAGATTACCTACGGTGCCGCTCTGGCTTACGTATTCTTTACTTGGTATGGTCGTGAGCGTGCAGATGATCCTATGGAGCCTGGTACGGCCTAGATTGCTTTGTGGGTAGAGAGTCGGGGCCCCCGCAAAGTAATCGGAATCGGCTTCGAAGTCATACATCACTTTGTGGGGTAGAATTTGAAAGGGGGTTGAATTGAAGAATGTTCAAATTGATGCCTACCATTAGCACTACATTTATTGTCATCAGTGCTATATTCGTGGCGATTGGCTGGGTGCTGATTGCGCAGCGGAAAATAGAAGCACACAAAAAAGTTATGACCACAGCCGGGGTTTTCGCCTCCTTGTTCTTTATCGTCTACGTGTCTCGGACCGTGTTTGTAGGCAATACGCTGTTCGATGGACCGGAACATACGAAGATATTTTATCTGATCTTCTTGCTGTTTCATATTACGCTTGCTACCGTCGGAGGTGTGATGGGGATCATTACCCTTAGATGGGGCTACAAGAATCAGTTGGACAAGCACCGTAAGATCGGGCCTTGGACTTCCATCATCTGGTTTCTTACCGCGATTACCGGTGTAACCGTCTATTACTTGCTCTATATCAAGTATCCAGGTAGTACGACGGCTCCTGTATGGCAAGCCATTTTCGGGAAATAGCTTGGGACGTAAGTTGAGGGAGACAGCCTTATTCAGGGGCTGTCTTTTTAAATTCATTGTTGATGCAAAAACGGCCGTTCCAAGTAAAAAAGGACCCCTTTAGCTCAAACATCTTGTTTGAACCTCCCTTSATTGTATAAGRGATTCAGCGGTGGGAGGTTCAAGCCAAAACTCGCCGGGGTCCTCTTTTTCACCTTCCACTCCTGTGCGCACACTGAATCGACAGTCTCAAAAACCGTCTTACAGCCCAGATTGGCATGCTGAAGGAGCTGTAAGACCAAAAATCGTCTTACAGCCCAAGATTGGCATGCCGAAGGAGCTGAAAAGACGCAAAAATCGTCTTACAGCCCAAGATTGGCAGGCCGAAGGAGCTGCAAGACGAAAAAATCGTCTTACAACCCAAGATTAGCAGGTCGAAGGAGCTGCAAGACGAAAAAATCGTCTTAGAGCCCAAGATTGGCAGGCCGAAGGAGCTGCAAGACGAAAAAATCGTCTTACAGCCCAAGTTTGTCACTCCGCTGGCGCTGTAAGGCCGATTTTAAGGCTGTCGATTAACTGTGAACAAAAGGAGTGGAGAGTGAAAAAGAGGACCCTGGCGAGTTTTGGCTTGAACCTCCCACCGCTGAATCCCTTATACAATCAAGGGAGGTTCAAACAAGATGTTTGAGCAGAAGGGTCTTTTTTCACTTGGAACGGCCGTCTTAGCTTCTATCAACAGTTAATCGACAGCTTCATTTCCGGCCTTAGAGCGATGCAGACAGCCGTAATCCCGATCCGCCAGACTGGATGAGATGGGCGTTCGGAAGACGTATCTCCTTAATGGAAAAGTAGAACAGAAGAGGGAGTGGACAGGAGAGTGGAGAAGCGAAGCGGCCGCCTTTGAAATCGATTCCTAACCACTCCTAATAGTTCAATCAGAGGAATCGATTTCAACAGCGGGTGGAACCTCCTGACCACTCCCACCACGCGCTAACAGAACTCCACACGCCAGACTTGTATTCCTAAGCTGCATCAATGAGCCAGAAGACGCCAATAGAACAACCACATATAAATAAGGGGGCTAAGTTCCCTAACAGGAAGCAATCGCAGACAAGCGGGCTATTGTACCATAGAAGAAGTGAAGTCGATTTCAGTAGAGATAGATAGAGAGGACTGACGATAATGCAAAAAGCAGACGGAATGAACTATGCACCGGTAGGGAAGCCGAGCCCGGTCGTGAAGAACGGCGAATTCGTATTCGCAGCAGCCGCTCTCGAGCATGGGCATATATATGGGATGTGCAATGGACTGGTAGAAGCAGGAGCTACCTTGAAGTGGGTGTACGATGCGGATCCCGAGAAAGTAGCGAACTTTCTCAAGAAGTTTCCACAAGCGGAAGCAGCCACAGACCTGGCACAAATCTTGCAGGACCCGGAAGTCCGCTTAGTGGCAGCAGCTGGTATCCCATCCGAGCGTTGTGAGCTTGGCCTCCAAGTCATGGATCACGGGAAAGATTATTTCGTCGACAAAGCACCGTTCACGACGCTCGATCAGTTGGCGGCTGCCAAAGCCAAGACGGAGCAGACGGGCAAGAAGTATGCGGTGTATTACAGTGAACGACTGCATGTGGAGAGCGCAGTTCATGCAGGTGCGTTGATCCAGGATGGTGCAATCGGCCGAGTGCTGCAAGTTATCGGCTTGGGACCACACCGATTGAACGCTCCATCGCGGCCGGAATGGTTCTTCCAGATGGAGAAGTATGGCGGTATTCTGTGCGACATCGGCAGCCACCAGATTGAGCAGTATTTGTCATTCGCCGGATGTAAAGATGCGCAAGTGGTGTCGAGTAAGGTGGCGAACTATAACAATAAGGCTTATCCGGAGCTGCAGGATTTCGGGGATGCTACGTTGATTGGCGACAACGGGGCTACGAATTATTTTCGCGTGGATTGGTTCACTCCGGCAGGCCTGGGTACATGGGGCGACGGGCGTACCGTCATTATGGGCACGAATGGCTACATCGAACTTCGCAAGTATATCGACATAGCCCGCAGCGGCCAGTCCGACCATCTGTATCTGGTGAACAATGAGGGCGAGCAGCATCTTGAGTTGGCTGGAAAAGTAGGCTTCCCCTACTTCGGGCAGCTGGTGCTGGATTGTCTGAATCGGACAGAGAATGCGATGACACAAGCTCACGCGTTCAAGGCGGCCGAGCTTTGCTTGATCGCGCAGAAGCAAGCTGTGCAAGTGGAATAGTTGCTATAACGAAAGAAGGATCGCACGAGCGGAGAGGCTCGCGGGCGGTCCTTTTTCTATTTCCATAATATACAACTTGCCAACCAACCATGCGCCTGCTACTATTGGTTTAAGGTTCGAACTTTATACCATTAGAAATTGTAAAATGAAATCTGGAGGCAAGGCAGATGGTATCTTCTTATTTTGCTCGCTTCACACAGGTAACTCCTAAACGAGTGAGTGATTTTATCCTCGAACAACTCGAAGAAGCGATCATTCTTAAAGAGGTGTTGCCGGAAGAGCAATTACCCCCCGAAAGAGAACTGGCAATCTTATTCAAAGCAAGTCGGCTTGCGGTTCGAGAAGCGATTGCTGAACTCGAGCAAAAAGGACTGATTGAAAGACGTCTTGGAGCAAAAGGCGGAACATTCGTGTTACCGCTTACAGCCAAAATTCATCAGCGAACCAAACAGCAAATTGCTGAGAATTGGGCGCAAACGAAAGAAATGCTGGAGTATCGTTCGATTATCGAGCCGGAAGCCGCTAGACTGGCTGCAGCACGGATCACGCCGGAGCATCTTGCCTATATTCGTGAACTTGTTGAGAAAAGCAGCGGGGAAGATTGCACCAGGGAAATGTTTCGCTCGCTAGACGTGAAGTTTCATCTGGAAATTGCCCATGCATCTGGTAATTCTTATTTTGAAAGCGCTGTTAGACTGGTTCGCACCAAGATTAATCCCGGGCTCGATTTGATGCCTTACAATCGGCAAACACAGTTAGCCAGCTGCGAATTGCATCAAATGCTGCTTGAAGCTCTTGCTGTACGTGATGGAGAGAAAGCAAGCCATACGATGAAGATGCATGTCAATAAAACGTTGGCAGCACTTAGTAAGTTCGTGGAATAGAGAGACAGTAAGGGAGGTGACAACATGAAATCAGCAGAGCGAATACCCCTAATAGGTGTGGTAGGGTACTACATTTCGGAGGAGGAGGCGGTTGGCGGGAAGATTCGCGGCATTCCAAGACAAGCCTTTTCATTGTTCAGCTATGATATGATTCGAGCGGTATTTCAATCTGGAGCCACTCCAATCCCGCTCCCTGTAGTAGATAAGGATAAAATTGGTCAACAACTGGATACTATAGATGGACTTGTTTTTTCAGGAGGCGAAGATGTGGACCCGCGGTTGTACGGGGAAGCCTTACAGCCAAGCTCACATCGGATTGATCCTGTCCGTGACAAATACGAAATGGAATTGATGGAACTAGCGTTGGAGAGAAATATCCCGATTCTGTGCATTTGTCGAGGGATGCAGCTTCTGAACGTATTTTGCGGGGGAACGTTGCATGCCGATATTGGGGAAATAGCGGACGATATGTTGAACCATTGGGAGACTAAAGAACCTTGGAGATCGGTGCACCCGGTACAATTGAAAGATGACCATTTTGCAAGCGCTATCTTGGGAGGAACACATATTGGGGTCAACAGTATTCATCATCAATCAGTTAAACGATTAGGCGATGGGCTGGAAATAGTAGGTCAATCGGAGGATCATATTGTGGAAGTGATCGCCATGAAAGACAGGGGTAACGTACTAGCTCTGCAGTGGCATCCAGAAATGATCGCCAAGCAAGATGATGAAGGACTGCGTCCGTTCAAGTGGCTGAATCAATTGGCCAGCACAGCAAAGAATAAGCAGAAAGAAGCAACAGTAAGGCAAAACTAATCATTTAGCTGTTCAAACACTAGGAGGGGTCTACATGTTGGCTAAAAAATCATGGATCAAAATCTCCGCTGCAACAATTATTTCCAGTATGCTGGTTATCACCGGCTGCGGCTCAACAACTACGAAAGCACCTGACACTAAGGCAGCAGACAACAAACCTGCCGAAGCGCCAAAAAAATTGATCGTAACCTCATTCGGCGGGGATTATGAAACCGCTCAGAAGGAAATCTTAATTAAGCCTTTCGAAAAAGAATTTAATGCCAAAGTGGAAGTGGTTACGCTATATTCGGCTGATGCTCTGGTCCGTATGCGCGCAGAGAAGAATGCGCCTACATTGGATGTCGTGCAATTCTCCGGTGGTCAGGAAGTACAAGCTGCCAAGGAAGGGTTGATCCTGCCGGCCGATGAGAAAATCCTCACGAATACAAAGGATCTATACAAAACCGCATTAAACAAAAGCGGCTACGGCCCGAGCATCGCGTTTGACGCATTAGGCATTATTTACAACGAGAAAAAAATTACGACAGCACCTACTTCGTGGAATGACTTGTGGAAACCGGAATACAAAGGACACGTCGGACTGGTCGACCTCACGAATACGTTTGGCCTGCAATTTGCGGTGATGAACGCGAAGCTTGCCGGCAGTAACGAAAGCAACATGGATCCGGGTTTTGACAAAATCAAAACGCTTCTGCCCAACGTGGCAGCCATTGTAGCCTCTACGCCAGACGTAGGGAATCTATTCGCCCAGGAAGAAGCTTGGATTGCCGCCTATGATTCCGGATACGCTTTCAACTTCCGCAAGAAAGGCCAGCCGATCAAATTCGTAGTCCCTAAAGAAGGAGCAATGGCCACCTTCATTAATGCACAGGTTGTCAAAGGAACGAAAAACGCCGACTTGGCTCAACAATTCGTCAACTATGCTCTAAGACCGGAAGTGCAAAAAGCGTTTGCGGAGCAAACCGGATTTGCCCCGTCGAATAAAAACGTTAAGCTTTCCGACGATCTAGCAGCTGTCATGCCTTATGGCGAAACGGCCGTAAACAGCCTAGTGCCACTTGACTGGGAAGTAGTCGGCGCGAACCGAGCCGCTTGGACAGCGACATGGAACAAACTGATCAGCAAATAATCCAGTTGGACCAGAAAGAGATAACGGTACTGTTTGCCGATACTCGTTATCTCTTTTTCTAAAACTAGGGGAAGGACGTATCCTTATGTTTCGACGCTTGCCTCCACAGTGGATATTGATGGCGCCCGGCTTGCTGATTCTATTCTTTTTCTTCGTACTGCCAGTGGGACAATTGCTGCTTTTCAGCTTCTTTCATACCACTGCAGAAGGAATGATGGAAAAGACCTTCGTATTAGAGCAATATTTTGCTTTTTTTAAGGACCCTCATTATTTGCAAGTTCTTTGGCGCACCTTAGTTATGGGCTTCTTCGTCAGTGTCATCTGCTTGATTCTTGGTTATTGTCTTGCTTATGGGGTAGCACGTTCCGAACCCAAACACAAGTATTTGCTACTGCTTCTCATCGCATTGCCTTTACTGACAAGCGCGGTGATCAGAAATTTTGGATGGATCGTCATTTTAGGCCGAAAAGGACTAATCAACCAATTGTTAATAAACATTGGTTTGATCGATAAACCGATTGACTTGCTATACACCTCTACAGGTGTCGTTATTGCCATGGTTCATGTACTGCTGCCGTTCATGGTTCTAGTGTTGTACAGCGTATTGGAAGGCATGGATCGGAATTTGGAAGCTGCAGCGGCCAACATAGGAGCGTCTCCTTCCAGAGTATTCTGGTTCGTGACACTGCCGCTTTCTTTACCGGGTATTGCAGCAGGCACGCTTCTCGTATTCTCGATTTCCATCAGCTTCTATATCACACCGGCTTTGATTGGCGGTCCGAGGGTTCAAGTGATGGCAACGGAGATCTACAATCAAACGATTCATTTGATGAATTGGCCGTATGCTTCCGCACTTGCCGTTATTCTGCTTGTTACCGTGTTCGTGATTACTAGCTTGTACAACCGGGCGCTCAGCCGCAGTTCTACGCAGGGAGCTGGTATATGATGAAGAAACGTTTTTCCTTTCTGAATGTAGTTAACCTCTTGATCTATCTGTTTATTGTGGCCCCTCTCGTTGTAGTAGTCATTACTTCATTTGGCGAAAGTGCGTATCTGGTGTTTCCTCCAAAAGGATTTACGTTGCACTGGTACAATGAAGTGCTGACCGGGGGACGTTATGTCAAGCCTTTCTGGAACAGCATATGGATCGCCGTGACGACAACTGCTATTGCACTGCCAATCGGTACGTTCATCGCTTTGGCTTTTAAGAAATACGAGTTCCGTTCCAAAGAATTTATGCGTTCGTTATTTTTGTCCCCGCTAACTGTACCAACGCTGCTGTTCGGGATTGGTTTGTTGATTTTCTATAGTAACTTGGGAATCAGCGCTTATTTCGTCCGCTTGGTCCTGGCGCATATTATTCTTACAATTCCTTATGTGGTAAGGACGATGAGTGCGGGATTCGCCCGTCTGGATCGTTCGGTGGAAGAAGCCTCCTTGATTCTCGGGGCTACTCCGTGGCAGACGCTTCGGCTCGTTACGATTCCGCTTGTACGCCCTGCACTAATGGCGAGCGCTTTCTTCGCCTTCATCATGTCGTTCGATGAGCTGGTCATGGCTCTATTCTTAACCGGACCAGGAATGGTTACGTTGCCGATGCTCATTTACTCGGACATTCAGTTTAACATGACTCCGGCGATTGCTGCCGTATCTTCTATCATCATTCTCGGTACCGTATGCATTGGGCTGATAGGGATGAGCATGCTTAAGCGTAATAAGATTTTATAGTAGGGAGGTCCCTTTATGAGCGAATTGCGATTGCGTGAACTTAGAAAACAATATGGCAGCAATGTCATTGTAGAAAATTTGGATTTGACCGTTCACAGCGGGGAAATGGTGTCCCTCTTAGGTCCAAGCGGATGCGGAAAGACGACTACGCTGCGGATGATTGCCGGACTTCTGGAGCCGACTAGCGGGACTATTCATTTGGCGGAGCGAGAATTGACACGACTAGCGCCATACAAACGCAATGTCGGCTTGGTATTCCAGAACTATGCCTTATTCCCGCACTTGAACATATTCGACAACGTGGCGTTCGGGCTGCGACGTCATGGTACGCCGAAGCATGAAATCAAGGACCGTGTGCTGCAAGCCTTACAATCGGTTCATTTGGGAGGCCTGGAGAAGCGGATGCCTGCTCAGCTATCGGGCGGCCAGCAGCAGCGGGTTGCACTTGCCCGCACGCTTGTCCTGCGTCCGCCGCTTGTCCTATTCGACGAGCCGCTCAGTAATCTGGATGCGAAATTACGCCAATTGCTGCGTGTCGAGATTCGCCAGTTGCAAAAGCAGATCGGATTCACCGCCATCTTCGTCACCCATGACCAAGAGGAAGCGATGGTATTATCCGATAGAATCGCCGTCATGAATAAAGGACATATCGTGCAGTTGGATACCCCTGAGCGGGTGTACGGCCGTCCGCATGATACCTTTGTAGCCGACTTTGTCGGGGACTCGAATCTACTTGAGGTGAAAGAACTTCATACGGAGAGCGATCACACGGCTATTACGTTAGCGGGGRGGCAGCGCATTAAAGCTGCACATACTGTGACTACAACGGAAAAGGCAACGGCGATGATTCGTCCGGAGGCCGTTCGGCTATTCGCCGCCGATGAACCGGCAAGCGTGCAGATCGATCGGGACAATCTCAATCAAATAGCGGGCACTGTACTATATATCCACTATACGGGTTCTTCCTATTTGATCGGGTTGCAGGTAGAAGGGTATGACAAACCGTTTCTTGTAAAAACGCCGATGCACGGAGAAGCGAATCTTCAAGTACGTGAAAGCGATCGTGTTCATGCTGTGTGGCAGATTAGTTCCACACTCGTGTTTTAGTCCCAACCTTACGATGCAGGTTGTGTTCCACAAAACTTTAGGAGGCAACATAATATGGCTGATCACAAAGCAATGGTTATCGCACAAGGAACAGATGCTTCAACAATGGATCCTTACGCGCATTCGGAAACAACAACCGCAAATATATTGCTGCAAGTGTATGACGGTCTTGTCCGACGCAGTCCTTCCATGGAAATCGAGCCCTGGTTGGCGACAAGCTGGGAAGTGCTTACCGATACGGTTATCGAGTTCCGTTTGCGTTCAGGTGTTACGTTCCATAATGGCGAACAATTCAATGCGGATACGGTAAAGTTCTCACTGGAACGGATGGTCGATCCTAGTCGGGAGCCCAAATTCCCTCCGTATGGCCGATTTAATTCCATCGATCATGTCGATATTGTTGATGAGTTGACAGTGCGTGTAGTGACGAATCGTCCGGATCCTAACCTGCTCGCGCAGCTTACCGGGTTGATGATGATCCCGCCGAACTATATGGCCGAGCATGGGGAAGAGCATTTCAGCCGCGTGCCGAATGGAACAGGACCGTTCAAGTTCGTTAGCTGGGACAAGCCCAATGGCATTGTAGAAATGACGGCAAACAATGAATATTGGCATGGCAGTCCGTCCGTGCAGAAGTTGACCTTTCGAGCCGTACCTGAAGGAAACGACCGTGTACAAGGGTTACACGACGGTACGATTCATTTGGCCGCCAACTTCCCTCCGCTGAAGCGTGCCCAGGTGGAAGCCGATCCGGGACTTACGGTTGTCGGAACGCCAAGTGTAGGCGTCATTTACATGGGAATCAATACCCATCACCCGATCTTGAGCAATAAGAAGTTGAGAAAGGCTATGGCTCATGCCATTAATGTTCGCGAGTTGATTCAAAAAGAACTCAGCGGTTGCGGCGCTCCTCTGGCCGGTCCGGTGTATCCGCAAGCTTTTGGCGTAGACCCTAGTATTGCACCTATCGCCTATGATTTGGAACGGGCGAAGCAACTCATGATAGAAGCCGGCTACCCGGATGGGGTAGACGTGAAGTTGGAAGTTCCAGACGGTCGGTTCACGCAAGACAAGGAAATCGGTCTGCTGATTGGAGAGCAATTAGCTAAAATCGGCATTCGATTGCATGTGGATATTCAAGCTTGGCCGCAATTCATCAGCCGGTTCCGCCATCATCAATACGATCAAATGTATTATGTAGGGTGGGGCAATTCGACCTTCGATCCCGATGAAGTATACCGTAATGCGTATATCGCACCGAACCCATGGAATCCGACAGACTTCCATCATGACGATCTGGCAACCTTGGTTATGGAAGCCAGCAATATTCTGGATAAGCAACGCCGGCAAGAATTGTACCGTATGGCCTGTCTCATCTTCCGCGACGAGCTGCCTTGGATTCCGTTATTCCAGCAATTTGACCTATACGGGTTAAGCAAAAAGTGGAATTGGCAAGCTCGAATGGACGAATACATCTACGTCTGCGACGTGACAGCAGCCGAATAATCCATTGGAGGGAAACATTATGGCAGCAGCAACTCAGGATATCGGAAAGATGTACATTGGCGGTGAATGGGTAGAAGCCGCATCGGGCCAAACCCGGGAGATTGTGAACCCGGCTACGGGTGAACGGATTGCCGTCGTTACGGAAGGCGGGTTGGAAGACGTACAGCGTGCGATTCAAGTGGCCCGGCATACGTTTGACGAGACAGGTTGGAGAGATACTTCGTCCCGCGAAAGAGCAAGACTGTTATTTGCCTTGGCCGATCGAATCGAAGAGAATGCGGATGAACTTGCCAGACTAGAGACGCTGAATAACGGAAAGCCGCTTGGCGAAGCGGAATCCGACGTATCCAGTGCAGTCAGCTGCTTCCGTTATTATGCCGGATTGATTACTAAACCCCACGGACAAACCTATGAAGTTCCTTACCCGATCCAAGCGATGGTCGTAAGAGAACCGGTTGGGGTGTGCGGTCAAATCGTACCGTGGAATTTCCCGCTTATGATGGCGGCCTGGAAAATAGCTCCTTGCCTCGGAGCCGGGAACGTAACGGTATTCAAACCTTCGGAGCTGACCCCGTTAACCGCTATTCGGTTGTTCCAGCTTATCGAGGAGGTCGGCTTCCCCAAAGGAGTGGCCAACCTTGTGCTTGGCGACGGGAAGACGGTCGGCTCGGAACTCGCAGCCAGCCATTTGGTGGATAAAGTTGCCTTTACCGGGGGGACAGACACCGGGCGCAGTGTGATGAGGGCGGCTGCGGGCAACATCAAGAAGGTATCTTTGGAACTGGGCGGCAAATCGCCGAATATTGTGTTTGCCGATGCGGACCCTGCCATTGTAGCGGAGTATGTGATGTATGGCATCTATATCGGTTCGGGTCAAGTATGCTCTTCGGGTTCCCGCTTATTGATCCAGGACGAAATCTATGATGCTTTTATGAAAGAGTTAGTGGAACGAACGAACCTGATTCGAGTGGGCAACGGGATGGATAGCGGTACAGAAATGGGCCCCCTCGCCTCGCGGTCGCATATGGACAAGGTATTATCGTATATCGAAATCGGCCGTCAGGAAGGGGCGACTGTTGCAGCCGGAGGCAGGCGGATGATGGATGGGGATTACGCAAAAGGCAACTTTGTGGAACCGACGATCCTTACCGATACAACACCCGACATGCGTGTCGTGCAGGAGGAAATTTTCGGACCTGTGCTTGTCGTACAGCGGTTCAAAGACGAGGAAGAAGCGATTCGTTTAGCCAACGGTACGGTATTCGGCTTGGCGGGCGCGGTATTTACCAACGATGCCAGCCGCTCGATGCGCGTTGCGAGAAAAGTACGTTCCGGCATTCTCTGGGTGAATACGTACCATCCCACCTATAATGAAGCGCCATGGGGCGGCTTCAAACAGAGCGGACTCGGCCGGGAACTAGGAACATTCGGCTTGGACGAGTATACGGAAGTGAAGCAAATCAACGTCAATATGGAACTGAAGCCCTTGGGGTTCTACAAAGGTAGAGGGGAGTAGGAGAATGGACAAGCAGCCAAGATTCGTTTCTGTACAAACTTCTGTTCCGGGTCCGAAATCGGCCAGTTTGCTGGAAAGAAGGACTAAGGTCGTGCCGAAAGGAGTAGGCAATAACACTCCGATTTTCGTCGAAAAAGCCGAAGGCGCGCTGCTGTACGATGTCGATGGCAACGTATTTCTGGATTTTGCCGGGGCGATCGGTACGATTAACGCAGGTCATTGCCCTCCGGAAGTGGTGCAAGCGATTCAGAAACAAGCGGAGCAGTATATTCATACTTGCTTCCATGTAGCGATGTATGAGCCTTACGTGGAATTAGCAGAGAAGCTGGCCCAGCTAACGCCGGGGCAGTTCCCCAAGAAAGCGATGTTCCTTAACAGCGGTGCGGAAGCGGTGGAGAATGCGGTCAAGATCGCCCGCAAATTCACGGGCCGATCCGGAATCGTTTCGTTCTCCCGCGGGTTTCATGGGCGTACGCTCCTTGGTATGTCCCTAACGAGTAAAGTGAAACCTTATAAATTCGAAATGGGCCCGTTTGCTCCGGCCACGTATAAAGCGCAATTTCCTTACCCGCTGCATCGTCCAGAAGGGATGACCGAAACCGACTATGCGCTGTTCTGCGTACGTCAGTTCGAAGACTTCCTACTCACGGAGGTGGCACCGGAAGAAATTGCCGCAGTCATTATGGAGCCTGTACAAGGGGAAGGCGGATTTATCGTTCCTCCTAAGCTGTTTGTTGACGGAGTCTATAACATATGTAAGCAACATGGCATCTTGTTTATCGCCGATGAGATTCAGACCGGGTTCGGCCGAACGGGCGAGATGTTCGCCTCCACTCATTTCGGGATCGAGCCGGACTTGATCACGATGTCCAAATCGATTGCAGCCGGATTGCCGATCAGTGCGGTCGTCGGAAGAGCAGACGTGATGGACGCTCCGAATCCCGGTGAAATTGGCGGCACCTATGGCGGCAGTCCTCTCGGATGCGCGGCGGCGCTCGCGGTTCTCGAGGTGATGGAACGGGACGGTCTGGTGGCGCGTTCCCGCGTGATCGGAGAAACGATTCAGACTTTCTTCCATTCCTTGCAACAAGAAGTTCCCCTCATTGCTGACGTCCGCGGACTCGGGGCCATGTGCGCGGTGGAGTTCATTCATCCAGATACGAAGCTGCCGGCCAAAGAGTTCGTTGCTCAATTAACGAAAGCTTGTTACCAGTCCGGTGTCGTGCTATTATCTGCCGGGGTTCACGGCAATATTATTCGCTTCCTGACTCCGCTGGTCATTACAGATGAACATTTGCACGAAGGGCTTGCTATCATTGGCAATCTTACCAAATCGATGGCTTCGGCTGATTAAGGAACGGGGGAGACCTGTGAAACAACATTTGTACATCAACGGTCAATGGAAAGAGGCCGCTACTTATATAAAGCTCCTCTCTCCGTATACGGGTGAAGTGATTGCTGAGGTCGCGCAAGCTGATGAATCGGACACAGATGAAGCCATTCAGGCTGCCAAGGCGGCAGCAGAAGTAATGGCTGCCATGCCGGCTCATCAACGTTCCGCTATTTTGGAGAAGGCTGCCTCATTGCTGGAAGAACGTGCAGAAGCCATGGCGTACATTCTTGCATCGGAAGCGGCTAAGCCGATTACAACCGCTCGGGGGGAAATTGCCCGAACGATCCAAACGTATAAATTCGCCGCTATGGAAGCGTGCCGAATTCATGGAGAGACTGTACCCTTGGACGCAGCGCCCGGTGGGGAAGGGCGAATCGCTTTTACTTTGCGTAAGCCAATCGGTGTAGTTGGAGCGATTACACCGTTCAACTTCCCATTTAACCTTGTGGCTCACAAGGTCGGTCCAGCCATTGCGGCGGGGAATACGGTGGTGCTGAAGCCAGCCAGCCAAACGCCGCTTTCCGCTCTTGCTCTCGCTGATCTATTCGCGGAAGCGGGACTTCCCGCTGGGGCACTCAATATTATTCCTGGCAAAGGCTCCATTGTAGGAGAGAAGCTCGTCAAGGATCCCCGTGTTGCCGCGATTACGTTCACAGGCAGCCCGGAAGTCGGGATTGCCATGAAGAACAAGGCAGGCTTAAAACGTATTACCCTTGAGCTTGGCTCCAACTCCGGCTTGATTATCGATGAGACGGTGGAGATTACGCAAGAGCTGATCAACCGCTGTGTTCAAGGCGCTTTCTCATTCAGCGGACAAGTTTGTATATCAATCCAGCGCATTCTCGTGCACGCGAGTCGATATAACGAATTTGCCGTGCGCTTCAAGGAGGCAACCGAGAAGCTCATTGTCGGTAATCCACTATCGGAACATACCGATATGTCCGCGATGATCTCGATCAAGGAAGCCGAGCGTATGCAGGAGTGGGTTCACAGCGCCGTTGCCCAAGGTTCTGTTGTACTTACAGGGGGGACTACCATTTCGCCCGGTGTTTTTCCACCGACCATATTGACGAATGTGCCCTCGCAGGAACCGGTATCTTGTCAGGAAGTGTTCGGTCCGCTTGTTACGCTGTCCAGTTTTGATACGTTGGACGAAGCCATTCATGCCGTTAATGATTCCCGCTATGGCTTGCAGGCCGGGATTTACACCAATAATATCAAAGCCGCGATGCGCGCTGCGGAGCAGCTTGAGGTCGGCGGCGTGATGATCAACGATTTTCCAACCTTCCGCGTCGATAACATGCCTTACGGGGGTGTGAAGGAAAGCGGATTCGGTCGTGAAGGCATCAAATATGCGGTAGAGGAAATGACGGAGTTAAAACTAATCAGCATCAAATTGTAGAGACAGTGCTGGAACCAATTGAAGGGAATGAGCGATTTGGCCTCTAATACAAGTATCGTGATTCGACTCGAGCTGGCCAAAGCGCCAAGTTCTTTTGCAGAAATTGCTGGAGCAATCGGCCAAGCCGGCGGTGATATTATCGCGGTTGATATGATTCACGCCGGCAAAGAATTCACCACAAGGGATATTACAGTGAATGTGATGGGGGTTCCGGCCAAGGACATTACAGATACGATCCGGACTTTGTCCGGTGTAACGTTGATCAACGTATCCGACCCTACATTTCTCGCTCATCTCGGCGGGAAAATTGAGATGCAGCCCAAACTGCCGATTAAAACACGTGAAGATCTGTCCAAAGTGTATACGCCGGGTGTAGCGAAAGTATGCATGGCGATCCATGAAAATCCGGCCAGTGCGTTCTCGCTTACGATCAAGCGCAATACCGTAGCCGTCATCTCTGATGGAACGGCCGTACTCGGGCTAGGAGATATTGGACCCGAGGCGGCCATGCCGGTCATGGAAGGAAAGGCGATGCTCTTCAAGCAGCTTGCCGGAGTCGATGCATTCCCCTTATGTCTGGCATCTAAGGACACGGAGGAAATCATTCGAACGGTGAAAATGCTGTCTCCGGCCTTCGGCGGCATCAATCTGGAGGATATTTCATCCCCGCGCTGCTTCGAGATTGAGGAGCGTCTGAAGCGCGAGCTCGATATTCCCGTGTTCCACGATGATCAGCATGGTACCGCCGTCGTCGTTCTCGCGGGGATTCTTAACGCGTTGAAGATCGTTGGCAAGTCGACCGCCCAAATCCGCGTAGTCGTTACGGGTATAGGGGCCGCAGGGGTGTCTATTGTCAAAATGCTGTTGGCTGCAGGTGTAAGGGATCTGATCGCGGTGGATCGAGAAGGTGCCTTATGCCGGACCCACACCTATTCGAATTCGATGTGGTCCTGGATCGCAGAGAGAACCAACCCGGAATTGAAACAAGGGCAACTGTCTGAGGTGATCTCAGGTGCTGACGTATTCATCGGCGTTTCCCGGAAAGGGGTGCTGAAGATCGAAGATATTCAGCGGATGGCCAGCGACCCGATTGTATTCGCTATGGCTAACCCTGAGCCGGAGATCGAGCCGGAGTTGGCTGAGCCTTATGTACGGGTCATCGCCACAGGGCGCAGTGATTATCCGAACCAGATCAATAATGTGCTCTGCTTCCCTGGTATATTCCGCGGGGCGTTGGATTGCCGAGCTTCCACGATTAATGAGGAAATGAAGCTGCAAGCAGCTTGGGCGATTGCATCCGTAGTCACTGATCAAGAATTGAACGACCAGTATATCATACCGAGTATATTCAACGATAAAGTCGTTCCAGCTGTTCGTAAAGCGGTCATTCAAGCGGCAATTGATACGAATGTAGCTCGGCGAATACCTCCTGAGTTTCGTAAGGAGAACTAGCACTTATAATATGTACAATCTACATGGATCCCTCGGAATCGCCTATTGGCAGGCTTCCCCTACTTCGGGCAGCTGGTGCTGGATTGTCTGAATCGGACAGAGAATGCGATGACACAAGCTCATGTATTCAAGGCGGCCGAACTATGCTTGATCGCGCAGAAGCAAGCTGTGCAAGTGGAATAGTGAATAGTAGCAAAAAGGATCGCAATGTGGGGTAATCCCCGTTGGCGATCCTTTTTCCATTATGTTTTCATTTTACCCGTTCTCTCTGCACCAGGAATAAGGGAAATACGATTGGATGGATGCCTCACCATAATATTCAAGGATATAATAGCTGCTTGCTTTGGAAAAACAACCTTTCATCCAATTGCTTCGATGTTGATAGGCATCTCTAAAGTTGTCCGCCAACGGGTGAATAGTTCTCATCCGTATTTCCTCTGCAGGGGGATAGGGTGGATCGTACGCGTATTCTTTGTGGAACACAGCATAATCCAGAGCAGGGATATGAAGGTATTCCGCTCCATCGGGTAGTTGCCGGCTTGGTGCTTCTGTGAGACGGATACAAGCATATAGAGCATCTACTTGCTGGGAATACTTAGAGATGGTGAATGCAACGCCCTCCGTTTGTATTCCTTGCTCGCGACACCATGAGATCAGCTCGTCAGATAGGGGATTGAACTCACTTTGATCGGATATTTTTCGAGCGATAATATGCATTTCATCTTTACTTTCCAAGCTACACCAGATCGTAAATGGCACCAAAGTGTCAGGAACTACATGATTCATGACTTCCATCCCAAAACCGCCTGTCCACACATCGATCGCGTTCCCATCCGGATCTCGGACCAAAAACCAAGTATTCATATCTCCCTCATTATCTTCTATAACAGCCTGAGCTTGAACAAGTTGACGCCGCAAAGCTAATATATTGTGACTTACAAATCCAATACTTCGTGGGGAATTGGGGTCCGTGCTTATAAAGATGATTCGACCTGGTGCAATCTGCAAGGTGGCAAAGCTCGGATTGATAGATAATAAACGAAAACCAAACGCTCGGTAATACCACTTAATCGCGTTCTGTAAGTCGCTTACATACAAACTGCCGTAACTCATGTCAACATAGGTCTGGGACAAGAATCCATCTCCTTCTTGAATGAAATAATATTGTTCATCAATCATATTCTATAAAATGACAACATTTTCCTGCTTGGAGATATAATAGTGTTGCTTTCAATCAACAATGAATCGACTGTCTCAAATTCTGTGCTAATGGCACCCGGAGGTCGCGCGGAGGCAGCGGCCACGCAACAAAAAGCGCTGATGCTGCACGTTTCCGTGCAACAACAGCGCTCTGACTACTACTTAACTCAGTTAAAGATTATTCGCTCCATCGCTTCCGCCACTTGGTAATGGAAGGCCCGGTCTGGATGGTTGATGCCGTTGGACAACCGGGCGTTCGGGTCAGCACCGGATTGTCCCAGCTCCAGCCATAGGGCCGACACATCGAGGCAAGGGGTCTCCGTCTCGAATGCCACCTCCAGCATCGCCTGGTGGTACAATTCCCAGGAACCCGCTTGGGCAACACGCAGGAATGCCTCTACATGCCGCTTCTCATTCGGATGAATGTAAGCATTATCCTCGGTCATCATCCCCGCTGGCGTGAGCAGCAGGATGTCTGCGTCTCCGTTGTCCCGCACTAGCCGGATCAATTCAGTCACGGCTTGCTTGAATGGCTCTACACCAGCTGCACCGCCATGCGCATCATTCACGCCGAATCCGATCGTGACCAGATCAGGCTGGAACATGAGCATGTCCCGCTCGGCGCGATTCAAAGACCGAACGGCTGTATCGCCGGCAACGCCGGAGTTGATCAGGTTAACTGGCGCTGCCGGGTAACGTTTGTCGACAAAGCGCTTGAACACGGTTGGGAACGCCGACTCATTATCACAGGTGGCGTGCTCGTACCAGCCCTGTGTCACACTATCGCCGAAGGCGGTATAAATGACTGGCCGTTCTCCGACATTCTCGTTCTTGAGCTGCAGCCGGTGGAGCCATCTGGAGAAAGGGGGTGCAGGAACATCCCCAGGAACAACAGCAGGAACTTGTTCCGTCATTCGGACTCCACCTCTGTATTAGGATCGTGATAATTGCGCGGCCAATTGTGAGCCTTCAAGGCGTCCAACAGCTCAACAGGAAGAGGCTCACCATCGGAAACGCGAATATTCGCTTCGAGCTCCTCGATGTTCTTGATGCCTGGAATGACGCAGCTAACACCTGGGAATGATAGGGTGTACCGCAAGGCAACTTCCGCCAAGGAGGCGTATCGGTCACCGGTCACTTCCCGTACCGTATTCTTCAGAATTTCGACCTTCTCCAGGGTGCGCTTGAACCGCCCCTCCTTGAAATACTTCCGTCGGAAATCATCAGGGGCGAATTGATCGAACGTGTCCGCTGTCCACGAACCGACAAGCGAGCCTTCGTCGAACGGTACGCGGGCTATGAAGCCAACCCCATGCTGCTCACAGACAGGCAGTAATTGGTCGGCTGGCCGTTGCTCGAACAGATTGAATACAACCTGTTCCGATTGGGTCATGCCGGCTTGTGCAATGCCGATGCCTTCATGTGGTTTGTAGTCTCGAATCGAGACGCCAATTGCACGGATCTTGCCCTCGTTCTTCAAGGCGGTTAAGGTATCGTACCACTCCGTATGCTCGACACCGCTCGGGAACCAGCCGTGCAGCTGGTATAGATCGATCGTCTCTACGCCGAGGCGCTTCAGGCTGGCTTCGCAATGCGCCAGCAGATGATCGGCCGGATATCGGCCGTCGAACGTAGGGTCCAACTCGTGAGGGCGCGGCCACACGACAGGCTGAACCTTGGTCGCGATATAGATATGATCGCCCTGCCATTGCTTCAAGGCTCTTCCGATCACTTCCTCGGAATGACCGTTCCCGTACATTTGAGCCGTATCAACGAAATTCACTCCACGCTCGAAGGCGGCGAGCAACGTGCGGATTGATTGATCATCGTTTACTGGCCCCCAACTGCCTCCGATTCCCCATGCGCCGAACCCGATCTCCGACACTTTCCAGCCGGTATTGCCGAATGTCCGGTATCTCATACGTTAGCCTTGGCTAGCAGAGGGAAGAGGCTGCCCTTAATCGGTTGATCCACTTCCAGCCCAAGATCATTCGTAATCGGGTGGGACTTCCCGTTATATGTGATTCCGTCTGGCATGTAAATCGAAGCTAGTACACGACGAGGTCGATCAGTTATATTGGAGTGTGCGTAATGGAACGTCAACCCGTGATGGAACGTGCAACTGCCTTTCTTCATCGGAACTTTGACAGGCTTCTTGCCTTCGAGATCCGTGCCCTTCACATAGTCAAATATGTCCTGGGGATCGGTGAAGTTAATTCCGGTCAGCTTGCCCGCCTTATGGGAACCAGGTACGAACATCATGCAGCCATTGTTCTCGTCTACATCGTCAACCGGCACCCAGATGGAGAGTGCGCCAGGTTCATTCATCGGCCAGTAAGGCATGTCTTGATGCCATGGGGTTGGCTTCGAATCGTTCGGCATCTTCCACAGCGCATGATCGTGGAACAAACGGATACCAGACGCGCCGCTCAGCTCCATAGCCATCTGAGCCAGCCTCCTGTGAGAAGCGTAACGTGCCATGCCGATATGGTCCCGCCATGTATTGACCTTCTGATTCAGTACCTTGAAGTAGGCTCCGCCTTCCTTGTCCGTGCGCATGGCGTTCGCCTCGCTCGTGGTCATCGCTTCTTCCAAGTATTGTGCCAGCTCTTCGGTTTCCTCAGGGGTCAGCACATTATCGATTTGTACGAATCCGTTCGTCTGATAAAAATCTATCTGCTCTTGTGTCAGCAATTTCGTCGTCATTGTCATGAAAGTCATCAACCTTTCGTAATCGGATAACTTCATGTTACATGAAGGGCCAGCTTACTAGCTTGGTTGATATTCCATAAAATGAGGGTGATTTTCGATTACCCAATTACCCGATTCCGCGCGAATGCTTCTCCCGGAACTGCCCGGGGGTCAATTCCGTGCTCTTCTTGAACAGACGGATCAAATAAGAAGGCTGGTACTGCAGTGTTTCGGCGATATCGCCGATCTTCATGTTGGTCGTGAGGAGCAGTTCCTTGCATCTCTCGATGCGCAAGCTGGTCAAATAATCGATGAAGTTGACACCCGTCACTTGCTTGAAGGCGCGGCTCAATTTGAATGGGCTGACGCCGTAGCGATCAGCGTATAGGTCCAGCGAAACATCAATCGACAGTTCCCGGTGAAGCTGCTCCACGACCCGATCAACGGTGCTGCGAGTCTCCGGATCGATCGCCGTGGAAACGGAACGCACGAATGGATCGATGACCGACGACGCAAACCAGCGCGTCATTTCCTCCGGATGGCGGATGGCCATCAATTCCTCGTACAGATGCGCCCCGCCGTACACGCTATCGGGATTAACGCCGGAACGGTACATGGCGTCGTATGCACTCCCGAGCAGCTTCAGCATCCCTTGCTGAATATGCATCTGAGTCCCGGCCTTGCTGCGGATCGCTTCCGCGAACTTCCGCACATCAGCCGCTGCTTCTTCCCCGAGCCCCATGCGCATCGCACCAATAATATCCTTCTCCAGCTCGAGTGGGAATTCGACGTGCTGGCCGAAGTCGGGCATCACGTCTTCCACGTCCAAGATGTCGGCCGCGACGTTCGGATCGTGCAGCCGAAGCGTCTTCGACGTTTCATCGAGCATGCCCGGGAGTTCGAGCACCGATTCAGTCTGCTTGCCGACGGCTACCGCTACATTCACTTTCAGCAGGCCGCTCAATGTGGAGGCGATGTCCGCCGCTATTCGGAGCAGCTCCTCCTTGGCCTGATCGGCAGGAGTTGACGGATCAAGCACGAGCAGAACACCTATGGTTGAATCCTGGAAGTTGATCGCATGAGCATGCTCGAACGCTGTCAGGCACAGCTCCTGCATGATGTTGGAAGCCGCGTAATCGATCAACTGTCCGTCGCGGTCGGAGAACTTCAGGTCAACAGCGCCCCTCCAGTACAGCCCTGCAACTAGAAATGCAAACCGCTTCCCCTCGATATTCCAATCGTACTGATGAAGCTTCTCCACGACTTCCTGCTCGGTGAATGGCATGATCCTGCCCTGTAAAAATTGCAGCAAAAACCCTTCCCGGAGCGAAGGCAGCGATTGCCGCAATCGGTCCTGAACGACTTCGCTCTCGTCGAGATGACGTTTCCATTGCAGCTCGATGAAGGCGATCTCGTTCAGCCGGTCCGCTCCTGTCTCCTTGGCGAAGTGAAATAAGCCGACGAGTCTACGGATCGGATTGTATATTCTTTTCGATGCGAACCATGCAAGCAGCAACGCCAAGGCGAGACCGAAAGCGCTAACGGCGACGATCATCCGCGACATCGCGTTCACCGGAGCCGTAATGGCAGATAGCGGTGTGGCCGACACATATACCCAATCGTTGCCGAGCCGGGATAGCTGGCCGAGGGAGACGGAATAGCTCAACCCGTCCCATTCGTATACAAATGTATCCTTGAACGTGTTCACTGGAAGGACTCGGCGGATAATGGCTTCCTGCAGTCCTTCGTCCGTGGTATCGTCGGCCGTGACGACATGTCCTTCGCGATCCATTAGGAAAGCTGTTCCACCGTCAGAAGTGAGATGCCGTACCAGCTGGTCGAGCGCACCTTGGCGCAAGTAGATCAGGAAAGCGCCGAACGGCCGCTCGCTGCCACCTGCAAACAGCTTCGTAACGACGCCTTTATAGGGAGAATCGCTCGGACTGACATTCGGCAGGGCATCGGTCCAAAAAATGGTGCGTTCCTTGCCGAGCAACCCTCTGAACGATTGCACATCCTCTTCGCTCTGAATCGTCCGGACCCCCCAATGGTCGCTGATCAGCTTATCCGAATTGTCCAAATAAAGCGCCACGTCGAATATGAGCGGGTTACCATCCTTCATAAGCGCAAGCGAGCGGTACAAATCCCTCGTCTTCTGGAACTGCTCCGCGAAGTTCATCCCTTCGAGTGATTCGTCGAACTCGGGATTGAAGGCTAATTGGGCGGAGAACAGCTCCAGATGGGACAAATATTCGTCGACCCGCTGGATCGATTGGTTCAATTGTACCTGATGCGCTTTGTTCAGCTCGCGTACGATCGGTGCGCCGCCGAAATTGTATACGCCGATTCCGATCAACAGCGCCGGAAGGCTGGTTATAACAAGGACGAGCACGAGGCTTTTCCAATAAAACGTCCCTTTACGGTATTCCGTTTTTCCCAATGCGCCGTTCCCCTCTCCGCCGGATGCTGCTTGCAACCGCTTCCTTATTGTTTCATTTTAGCTTATGCCTACCTCTGTTACAATGCTGTGCAAAACAATGCTATCGCCGGAAATCCGCGCCAGATCAACGTTTTCGCCGAACAAAACATTATCATTGCCGGAAATTGGCATGGGCCGATACGATAGGTGCAGCCAGAAGGCAGGGATCTCCCGAACAACCAACCAGGAGACCAACACCAGACAGATAGGGGGATACCGACTATGAATGTCGAGACGAACGCCATTCCCGCACCCGACCGGACGATACGGCCGAAGGCGAGATCCAGGCTCGGCCGTTTGGCCTCCGATATGGCCAGAGACAAATATTTGTACTTGCTGGCGCTGCCCGGCCTCTTGTATTTTCTCGTGTTCAAGTACGTTCCCGTAGGCGGGCTCATTATCGCGTTTCAAAACTATTCACCGTATTTCGGGGTTTGGCAAAGCGAATGGGTAGGGCTCGAGCATTTCCAACGCTTCTTCTCGAACGACGATTTCGTGCTGCTGCTGCGCAACACGTTGATGATCAGCCTATTGAATCTTGTTCTATTCTTTCCGCTGCCGATCATTTTGTCGCTTATGTTGAACGAATTGCGCAGCATGGCGTACAAGCGGTTCGTTCAGACGATCGTGTACATCCCGCATTTTTTATCATGGGTGCTCATTTCGGGGTTGACCTACTTGATGCTGTCGCAGTCGGAAGGGCTGGTCAACAAAATCATCCACGAATTCGGAGGAAACCGGATCGGATTCCTGACCGATCCCGATATATTCTGGGGGCTCCTGACCGCCCAGGTAATGTGGAAGGAAGCGGGCTGGGGAACGATCATCTTCCTGGCCGCGATTGCCGGCGTCGATCCGCAGCTGTATGAAGCAGCCGTCGTCGACGGGGCGGGACGTTTTCGCAAAATGTGGCACATTACGCTTCCGGCCATCCGCAATGTCATCGTCATCTTGTTCATCCTGAGGCTTGGCTCGGTGATGGACGTTGGCTTCGAGCAGGTGTATCTGATGATGAACGGGGCCGTATCCGAGGTGGCCGACGTGTTCGACACGTACGTTTACCGCAACGGGGTCCAGCAGGGCGAATTCAGCTACAGTACCGCCATCGGCCTGTTCAAATCGATCGTGGGTATCGTTCTTGTCGTCGCCGCCAACAAATTAGCCAAACGATTCGGTGATGAAGGCGTCTACTAACCGAACAGCAGGAGGAGAAGCATATGCGCACAAGCCGGGGAGACCGGATATTCGAAGCGGCCAACGTCGCGGCTCTCGCAATCATCAGTCTCGTTTCGTTCTTTCCGATATACTACACATTTATATTGTCATTCACCGATCCGACTGAATATTACCAGAAGCCACTTATTCTGTTTCCGGAAAAGTGGACGCTCGATGCGTACCGCTATCTGTTGTCGACGGATACGTTCATAACGGCAATCGGCAACAGTGCGTTTCTGGCTACAGTCGGTACAGCGCTCAGCCTGGTCGTCAGTTCCGGTCTCGCTTACGCGGTTTCGCGGAAAAGGCTGCGACTGCGCAGATTGATCCTGTTCGCCGTCATGTTCACGATGCTGTTCCAGCCGGGACTCATCCCTTCTTATCTAGTCGTCCGGCAGCTCGGGCTAATCGACAGCATCTGGTCGTTGATCGTGCCGGCCTTGACCGGCGGGTGGTATGTCCTGCTCATGAAAGGATTTTTCGACAGCATACCGGACAGCTTGGAGGAGGCGGCGCGCATCGACGGCGCCAACGAAATAGGCATCTGGTTCCGTATCATATTGCCGCTGTCCCTTCCCGCCCTGGTGGCGTTCGGGCTGTTCTTCGCCGTAGGGTATTGGAACACCTTTTTCAACGCGATCCTATTCATTAACGACCAGCATAAGTGGCCGCTCCAAGTTATTTTGCAAAATATGCTTGTCGATCCGAGTACGTCGAACGCGAATGTGGCCGATTTCCGGGCGAACCGAAAGTTGCCTTCGGAAACACTCAAGATGGCCGCCGTAGTCATCGCCACCGTGCCGATCATGTTGGTGTATCCGTTCTTGCAGAAGCACTTTGCCAAAGGGGCAATGGTCGGTTCTGTTAAAGAATGATCACATAATTCGATTGTGTTGTACAATAATAACGTACAGGAGGTCACCGCAAATGAACAAAAGTATGCGATGGAAAGCTGCAGGTGCCGTCTTAATCAGCGCGTCGCTCGTCGTTTCGGCGTGCGGCACCGCTTCAAATGGTGGTAAAGAAGGCAATGCGAAAGGTACCGAGGCGGACAAGGGCAAAGCGGAAATAACCGAAATCTCGATGAACACGCTCAGCTACGGTACCGAATTCCCGGACGACGGAAATGCGATCGTCAAAGAGTTCGAGAAGCGGACGAACACGAAGCTGAAAATTGATTGGGTGCCCGCGACGACGGCCGAAGACAAGTTCAACGTGCTGTATGCATCCGGAAACCTTCCGGACATAACGTTCGTAGAGGATCTGGACAATCAACAAATCCGCAATATGATCAAGCAGGGCGTATTCTGGGATTTGGGACCGTTTATCAAAGACTACAAAAACTTGTCCAACCCCGCGATTAAAGATATGTGGGAGACTTCCAAGATTGGCGGCAAAAACTACTCGGTGCCGCGCTATTACCCGACGCACGGAGGCGGCGTCTTCCCGATGCTGCGCAAGGATTGGCTCGATAAGCTGAATTTGAAAATGCCGGAGACGATGGACCAGTTTTTCGACACGCTTAAGGCGTTCAAGGACCAGGATCCTGACGGCAACGGCAAGGCTGACACGATTCCGTATTCGGCCAGCGCCCAATATATGGGCTTCGTCTACAACGTCTATAATGATTCGCAGGGTGCTTGGAAGCTGCGGGAGGGTAAGCTGCACCCGATTATTACCGAGGACGCATCGCGGGATGCGCTGCTGTGGCTGAAAAAATCGTACGATGCCGGGTTGTTTCCGCCCGACTTTGCGATCATGAAGTTATCGCAAATCAACGATACGTTACAGGCGGGCAAAGCCGGGGGTGCCGGTTACGCGATGAACAACGCACTCACTCGGACGAAGGAAATCCAGAAGATTGAACCTAAAGCCAACTTGATACCGCTTACTTCACTTGCCGGTCCGAAGGGCAATAAGTTCGTGCCGTCAGGAGCCCCGTTCTATGGGCATTTCTTGATCCCGAAGAAGGTGCCAGAGGCGAAAGTGAAAAAGCTGCTTGCCTTCCTCGACTACGGCTATAGTGCTGAAGGGAACGATCTGGCGAACTTCGGCGTGAAAGGCATCCATTACACCGAGAAGGACGGACTCAAAGTGCCGACGGACCAGTATACGAAAGACAAAGTGGATCAAGGCTTTCAGTACATTTTCCTGAAGCTGAGTGATGAGCAGGTGCTGGGGGATCCGTCCTCGACAACGAAAGACATCTATGCGCGTAACCAAGCGATCTTGAACGACCGCAAAAAAATTGTCGTACCGAACCCAGCGTTCGGGCTAATCTCCGAATCCAACACGAAGCTGATGCCGGACATTAAGAAAAAAGTGGATGACATGCACGTCAAAGTCATTCTCGGGCAGGAAACGATCCAGGCGTACGACGACTTCATCAAGAAGACGAAGGAAGACAGCAACCTGCAAAAAATCGTCAAAGAAATGAATGACGCTTATGCGGAGAAGGCCGCTGGGAAATAACGCGGTGTACGTTCAGAAATAACAAAAGCAGCGGTCCGGAACTTACAACGTTCTGGACCGCTGCTTGCTTTTACAAATACTGCTGCCGAATCAAATAGTCGATGTAATCCTTGGCTAACAGCAAGTCTTCCAAGGCTTCCTTGGCCGTACAAGGGGCGGGGCGTTCACCGCGCACGGCGGCCAGGAAGTTAACGGCCTGATTGCGCATGGCCGATACGTTCGGCATGACGGGCTGGTATGTATGGGCTTCGTCCACGCCATTGTCAGCCATCACCGTTACAACACCTGCCTGTTGACGCACTAATGGAGCTGGGAGATCGATCTTCACATAGCCTTTGTCGAAGGCCACGAGAATACTTTCATGCCATTCTGTTGTGGTGTGATAAGGAGCCATCTCCAGTGTCACCGTCACCCCGCTGTCGCTCTCGCCGATGAGCAGAATGCCCTTGCGGTCACCGAATGTAAGCCTGTACGATTCTCCAAGGAAGAAGCGAATGGCGTTCACTTGATGGATGTAGTAATTCACGAACCAGTTCAACTTGTTCGTCTCGGTCTCCGAATAGCCTACCGGTCCGCCCTCGAACACATAGGAGGGGAACGGTTCATTGACGCTTAGCGGCTTGTCTGCTTGTGCAGTCCAGTCACCTGGCGGCATCGTTACGCGAATGTAGCGCAGGGAGCCGTATTCGCCGCTCGCCTTCCATTGTGCCACCTTCTTGTGGGCATATTCCATCGCTGGGTCGGATCGCTTATGGTAGCCGATCATGTGCAGGACGCCGCGTTCCTCGCCGATCTGGACCATCTCGCGGCCTGCCTCCACGGTGAGGCTAAGCGGCTTCTCGGTCAACACCGGGATGCCTGCGCGGAGAATGTCCGGTACGATTGCAGCGTGATGCCGGTACGGCTGCGGAGCGACGATCGCGTCGACATGCGCTTTGGATAACAGCTCTTTGTGGTTCGCGTATACTTCAGGAACCCCATAACGCTGCGCGACCAGGAGAGCCGTCTCGCGACGAGGCTCTGCGATGGCTACAACCTCACATTGGTCCTTCAGCACCGCATAATTAGATAGATGTGCCATCTGCCCCATCCCGCCAACCCCAACAAATCCGATGCGTAACTTACTCATTCCCCATTCGCCTCCGGTCCCATATTCGTGAATAAATACAACCCATCCTTACCCGGCGCCACAATATCCGGATAGCCATTGCCGGTCAAGTCTTGCACCCAGAAGTAAATACCGGCTCCCGAAGCGGTACCTGCGGGGCCGAAGTCAATGACGTGCTTGTCGAACCGGCCGCCCTCGATCTTGTAGTAATACAAGCCAACCTGATCGTGCGCACCGGGATCGCCATCATTGTGGGCGCGATACCGCTTGCCCGTAATGAGCTCTGGTACTCCGTCGCCATCCAGATCGACGAGCCACAGATCGTGGAATTGCGAGCCGCTGCCGTCGATCTCATGCTTCACCCACGTCCGATGGCCGTCCTCGGCTATTCGCTGCTCATACCAGTGCAGACCGTAATCGTGCGCTTGTCCAACGATGAGGTCAACCAGACCGTCCCCATTCACGTCATAGCCAAGAATCGGGACACTGGCTGAGCCGAGATCGAATTCCGGGTGGAACGTCCACGGAGTCTGGAACGGATCTTCCGGCTGTTCCAACCAGCCGTTCTTCAGCACGATGTCTGTTCGTCCATCGCCATTGAGGTCGACGAAGCCCATCCCATGCCCACTCGCGGCTTCACCGATCGTGATCTTGCGGAATGCTTCCGTTCCCTGGCCGTTCTCATCGCGAAGCAGCTTGTAGAACGCTTGCGGTGCTCCGGGCGTATTCGGGAATATCTCCGGCACTCCACAACCGTCGATATCGAAGAATCGGATCGTCTCGATACTGCCGCATGCATCAATATCGAATGTCTGCCATGTCTCGCCGGTAGTGCCAGGGTTCCGACGCCACCGAAGTGTCTTGCCCCACCAAGCGCCTGTAATAATGTCCAATCTCCCATCTCCGTCCACGTCGAGCGGGAAGTCGCTGAAGTCGTCGTGATACCCGTCGATGGCGTCAACCTCGCATATGCGATGCCGGGTGACGAAATCGGGTCCCTCGTACCAGAATGCACCGCTCACAATATCGAGAATGCCGTCGCCATTCACATCGAATACTGCACACGCCTCGTACTTCTCGTCCGCCAGAAGTCGCTTTTGAAACTGAAGCATCCAGACTCCTCCATTATTCATTATTGTCATCAGAGAAAGCGATGTGTTACGGTTAACCCAGATTTACTGTGATCGAATAGAGTGCTTATTCCTCTACAATGTATAGCTTTTTCCAGTGAGGGACAATGACGGTTCTTGCGAATTCATTATTCATTATTGCGAGGTTATGCCATGAATGAGACAACCGTATTCATCCAGCCACCCGAGATCGGATCGAGCTTTGCCTTCCAGAGAATGGAGACGAATCCGTTCCTATTCCCATTACACAAGCATGACGATCAGAGTGAGATGTTGTTCATTCTACAAGGAGAAGGGGAGTTCGAGATCGATGGCCGACCTTATCACGCAACACCGGGATCGCTGCTCCTCTACCACCGCGGAGTGTGGCATCAGGAGCGATCGACCCGCTATCCGTTCCGGGCGCTGTTCATCAGCTTTCGCGGTATGCAGCTGGAAGGACTCCCTTACAATTACTTTCTGGAGCCTGCACGGGAGCCTGTCCTCCAGCTGAACGAACAGATGCCTACGTTCAAACTCATGATGCAGGACATTATTGCAGAGCACGCAAATACGGCCCCCGAATCCAAATGGATCGCGAGCCACATGTTAAGTATTTTATTCGCGAGATTGGCTCGCACCGTTCATTACAGTCGTGCTGCGCAGAGCATTCGGAAGATTTCCCATGCTGCGATCCCATTTGCGAAGCGTTATATCGAAGAGCATTACCACACTGCGATTACGCTGGAAACGCTGGCCCGGCTAACGTATATGAACGAATATCATTTCGCTCATTTGTTCAAGCAGCAGGTTGGCGTCAGTCCGATTCAGTACTTGATTCGCTGTCGGATCGATGTAGCCAAGCGGTATTTGCAAACCACGGATCTACTGCTGGAGGACATCGCAGAACGTGTCGGCTATCGAAGCGAAACGTCGTTCTATGCGCTGTTCAAGAAAATGACGGGCACCACGCCGAGACAGTATCGGGATAGTTCGTTGTAGCTGGCTCCACGCTTACTTCACGTTTCACGTTCTCCGGCGATATTGCCCAGGCGATATGCCGTACTGTTGCTTGAACAGCTTATTGAAGAAGCTCAGGTCATCGAATCCGACGTCTTGTGAGATCGTCATCATCTTATCCTCGGTATGTTCAATCCGGTGCGCGGCGATGCGGATGCGTATCTCGTTGCGATACTCGATGAAGGTTTTGCCTGTATGCTGCTTGAACTTCAACGTGAACGCTGAAGGACTCATGCCGCACAGTTGACTGACCTGATGCAACGTTAATGGCTGAACGTAATGCTGTTCGATAAATTCACATATACGGACGAGCATATTCGCTTCCGCCCGGAAGGAAGGTGACGGTGCCTGGTGAATGGCGAAACAGCGGCTGAGGAAGACGAACAGCTCGATTAATCGCGTCTTCGTCACGATCCGATAGCCTAACTTCTTGCTCTTGAATTCGGCCACGACGTGGTCGAGCAGCGACTTCATTTCCAACTGCTCGTATATATCGAGCCTGAGGTGCGATTGGAAATGTACGGCACTCCGCAGAAATGGCTCAACGTAGAAGAAGTCGACGAACGGAGTAACCTCGGACAACATCTCCAGCTCGGCTTTCAACAAGCTCGGCACGAACAGAACATTATAGACGAGCAAGGAAGAGCCTTCGCTTACTTGGTAAGCATGTTCAGCACCCGGTTCGATCATGAATACGTCTCCGGCGACAATGCGGAACGATTCCCCCTTGTACGAATGGGTGCCATTGCCTTCAGCCACGTAAGCGAGCTCTATGAATTCGTGAGCGTGCGATGAGATCGGCGCATGCGCCTCGATACGGAATGGACCGGCGAAGAAGGGGAAATCCGGGCTTTCCAGAAAAGTCTCGTTTTTAAGAATATGCAAATGCTGTGCCCCCCTATCAGTTCTTCAGTCCTTGATCCGATTATAGTCGAAAAGTGGAGTCCTGTGCCATCAGGAATACGGGGTTGGGAGAGGGGGGGGGGGCAATAATGGGCAAGTGATGTATAG
>NZ_JBFUIX010000029.1:0-65900 GCF_056401635.1 Paenibacillus sp. P4_E11
GGCTGGTTTAGCGCAATATGGGACACTCCTTCGCCTATTCCGACCGCAAATCCAGAAGCGCTATACCCTATCGGGAAGGGGGTCTCGCGCATTTGTCGGATGGATGTCAATTCCGTTCCCGGACTCACAGTGGAAAAGCAAGTTTTTACAAGTACGTGCTCATTCTTCAGTTTGGGAATCGGTTGATCCTGCAGCGATACTATGCCATGCTGACTGACTACAACCTTCACGTCCAGCGTCCTCCTTCGTATAAGCAGCAATGAACTTTACTTGCCCTGGTCGGCAGCGATACTTTTCTCGAGTCGATCGGCCGCCTCACGAAGTGCAGTATTGATATCGGTCCCGCTTAAGATCGCTTCAAGAGCCGAGTAGCTTTCTTTATCAGCCTGGGTTTGATATTTCGACTTCAGCGCCGGTGCTGCGAACTTCTTAGGCAAAAATGCTTCGATGTTTCGTCCTTGCAACCAGGGGTCGCCATTGCCGAATTTTGCATTGATTTTCGGATCCTTCAATGCCGAGAAGCCTTGACTGGTTTGGACCATCCATGTCTGATAATCTTCGGAAGCCAAGTATTCAGCTACTTTGTATGCGGCATCCTTGTCCTTGCTCATCTTCGTAACGAAAGCGTAACGCGGATATGATTGAGGCCCGACACCCGGCTTGTCAGAATAGGTCGGGAGCTGTACAACCCCCCAGTTAATGGCGCCTGGTTCATTTTTTGGCGCACCGCTGAGCGAAGCATACATCGCTGCGTTCTTGTTCTTCCCGAATGCGTCTGTCTGGGAAGCTAAAGCATACTTGTTGTTCGGCAGTTCGTTGCCCGGAATTTGGAAAAATCTCGCCAAATTCTGTACCGCTTTTTTGAAGTCTTCATCGGCCATTTTCACCTTGTTCGTCTTCAAATCGACGAATTCCGCTGAGTATTGGTTCAAATAGAGCAGGTGCTGGAACGACATGACAAGACCTTTGTATTGTACTCCGCCGTCTTTGCGAGTCAGTGTCTTAGCAAGCTCATAAACTTGATCCCAAGTCATACCGTCCTTCGGATACGGCACACCGAATCTATCGAAGATATCCCGGTTGTACATTAAGCTTGCGGAATTGTTTCCGATTGGAAGCCCCCATATTCCGCCATCTGCCATCGCACGTTGAATGTCAATTGTTGACGGCTCGAATTTGGTCAAATCCGTATTGTTCTTTTTGATCAGCGGAGTAAGGTCGTACTGCAAATCATTCGGTGTTATAAAAATCGGAGTAAATGCGTCGGAGGTGATCACAATGTCCACTGGTGTTCCGGTTGCCACCAAGTTGGGTAAAGTTTTACTGTCCACCTGCATAATATACTTGATCGTGTATTTCGGAAATCGCTCGCGTATTTTGTTGCCGTACTGCTCATTAAATTTCTCCTCGGCGATATTGCTCGTCGTCAAATAGAGCGTGACCTCAGCCGATCTGTCCTCCACTTTCTCCTGCGATACTGCTACCCCTGATGCGCCATTGTCTGTAGTGTTTCCGCCGGAGCCTCCGCATGCAGCCGTTACAGTCAAGGCAGCAGCTGCAAGTAAGGTCAATAGTTTTTTTCCCATCTCATAAACCCTCCCTTACATAATCGTAAATCCCGTACGCTTTATCTAATTCATATCTAACTCATATTTATCGTAAATGAAACCGGATACATTGTCAATTTCAAATTCATATTTAATGCATACTTTTTTTCKAGAGAAGATGCAAGTTAAAACGAGTTGATGGATGCATGCGGAAGTAAGACAATTGTAGACCACGAAGAGGCGAATTATCACTTCGGGGGAAGCGTTAATTCGCCTGGTAGGAGCTTAATGCGAAGAATAACGAGCTTTATTTCGGATCGTCAAGATCTATTTGCGGCTGCCAATGCTTCTTCGATATTACGGCACATGGTATCCTTGTCGTGCAGTCCCGACCAATAGAGCTTCGCTTCATTCAAGACGAGGCTCAAATCGGTTGTTCTAAGCTTGAGGTCTGCAGACAAGCGAAAAGTCGGGATAATTTCCCGGTACAAATTAAACCGGGAAGGCCGGGTTAACAGTTCATCCTTGCCCTTCCACTCGGCTGCGATTTTATTCGCAGGGATGCTCATTGTTCTTCGGCGGATAAGCAATTGCGCATCCGAGGAAACGAGGAAATCGGCTAGAAGCTTGGCAGCCTCCTTTTCTTTCGATTTCCGGTTGACAGCAACTCCGATAACGATCATTAATGTTCTATTGTCTCCATTGAAGGGAACCGGGGCTACATCGAATGTAAAGTCTGCTTGCTTCAGATCGTTTAACCCCAAGTAAGTCGTCATAATGATGGACACTTTGCCTTGCAGGAACAACTGCTCCGCATCCGCATCGCTTGCGGAGAGCGTCGCCGGGAACACGTCCTTCATCCTGAGCAGCTCCTTGCCGATGTCCAGGCTGTCGATCAGCTTCGTACCGGACAAGTGATAATCACCATGCTCGTCCGGCTCGAAAGCCATTCCTCCTTGCAGCATAAATACCGGCCACCGATTGCGTGCCATCAGATGAAAATATAGTCCGTACCGTTCGTTTTCGATCGCAAGCTTCTCTGCGGCGCGGAACAAATCGGACCAAGACCACCCGCTGTCAGGCTCTGAAAGCCCGCACTCTGCAAAATGTTCCTGGTTGTAGCAAAGCACAAGCGGCGAAAAGATTAGCGGCCTGGCCTTCTGTATGCCGTTTGCCGTAAAGGGCTTGGCCAAAAACGGATACATACCCGGGTCGTTCTCCACCGGCTCCAGTCTGTCGGTCGCATTATGTTCAAGCATCGTCTGGAAGTTGTAATCATTGATCGTTACAATATCCAGCATGTCGGCTTCCATATACTCTGTGGAGAACTCATAGAAATTGTTCGTCGGTATACCCAATGTTTGAACTTGGATATGGGGATACCGCTTATGAAATTCCCCCAACAAATAATTCATGTCTAATTCAGCGGCAATCGTACTATGGCAGCCGAAGCGGATGATGGTCTTTCGGTCTACGGCAATCTGGACCACCCGGTTGCCCACTTTAGGAATTTTCTCTATCAGGCCTTCATGCACCAGAACGTCCAGCCCTTTGCGGACCGAGTTGTTGCTAAGCTGGAACTGCTTGCCCAGTTCAGCTTCTGAAGGCAGGAACTTGTCCCCTTCCAGCTTACCGGAGCGTATATCATTCCTCAATAGATGGACCATTTCATCCAGACGGATGCGAAACGTTGTACGACTTGGCTTTTCCGACATATCTGATACCCCTAACTTAGGTGACGAATTGGCATTTCCACTTGTAATTCATATCTAGATTATAAAAATCGAATCTCCTTATTGTCAAATACAATTGGATTACTCTCCCAGCTTCCGCTTCATCCGCAGGGAGTGCGGGGTGACAGTGTATGCAATCTCGCCTTGCAAATCCGTCCGCAGCGTCGTCACATCGGCAGTCCGGATGCGTTCCAGCACTTGTGGATTCGGATGACCGTAGGTGTTATTCGCACCTACAGAAATGACAACCTGCTTGGGCTGCCAATAAGCGAGCCATTCGGCAGCAGTTGAAGTCTTCGACCCATGGTGAGCGATTTTGAGCACATCGATCGGAACTGGCGTATCTGAGACGAAGTCGGCCAAGTCATACTCGCCTCGCCCCAGTCTTGCTAACATCTCTTTCTCCTGTGTCACTCCAATATCTCCAGTGAACAGAAACCGCGAATCGAACATCTTCATGAGCAAGACAAGCGATGCTCCGTTCTGTTCGTTGACGACGACTGGGCCTGCAGCCTCTTCATAATCCGGAGCTAATACCGCTAGCTCGGATTCGGCGTCCAGCACGATCGTGTCACCAACTCCCCCTCCCAAAAGCTGCACGCCACGTTGTCTAGCGGTTTCGAACAGCTTGCGTGTACTATCATTGCCTTTCCACGAATCATTGAACAACAAATGCTTCACCGGAATTTGTTCCAGCACCGCTTGTAAGCCGCCTATATGATCAGCATCTTGGTGACTGATGACGACGTAGTCGATTATGTGTATCCCTCGTTTTTTCAACAACGGCACGAGCAACTTGGCTCCGACTTCGTATGGATTCCTTCGCTCCTTCCATTCCTCCCCTGGCTTGCGGAACGAGATCGTTCCTCCCCCGTCAATAAGCATGGTACGCCCTTGTGGAGAGCGAATGAGGATCGCATCGCCTTGACCAACATCGATGAAGCTAATCGTCCCTGCTCGTCCAGAATTAAGGGGTTGATACGCATACGTCATGAGCACGATCATACATGCTGCAGCCGCTACTGCTCTCCAAAAGGTTCCGGTCCATTTCAAGTGCATACACGTCATGTACAATATCACCAATCCTGCAAAGTATGCCGCGATCCATAATAAAGACGGGGTTCGCCATATCATTTGTGTGAAATGGACGGAAGCCCCCGCCTCTACAACCCAGAACGTCATGCGGTTGCACAGATCCGCTAATCGCGCGATCCATCCTCCTGCTGGCAACCACACGAGCGATATTAGCAATGCGACCGAACCGAGCGGTAATGTAATGAAGCTGATGAATGGAACGAGCAGCAAGTTCGCGAACCAGGACAGCAGGGAGAAAGAGTTGAAGTAGTAGATCGAGATGGGAAAAGAAATAAGCTGCGCGACTGATGTGACAGCGATGGCAGATTTCAAGGCAGGTGAACGAATCGGCAGCAGGCTGGAAAATCTCGGCACCCCGACGATGAGCCCCGCTGTAACGATAAATGACAGTTGAAAGCTCACGTCGTACAAGTAATACGGCTCCCACAACAGCATGATCAACGCAACGGCACTCAGTATATGGAGACCATCCTTCAAGAGATTACGTCTCGCTGCGTACAAAGCTATCATCGCCATCAGTCCGGCACGGACGACAGAAGGAGAGCCGCCGGCTATCGCTGTATATAGAGGTACGATCACCATAGTAATGACCAACGTCTTCTCCCGGGTTAAGCCTAATAGCCGAAGCAAGCCCAGGCAGCCCGCAACGACAACAGCCACATGCAAACCCGAAATGGCCAACACGTGCGTTAATCCCAGCCTGGAGAACTGCTGGTAGCGATCCGGATCAAAGTGTTCTGTAATACCTAATACCAAGCTCTTCATATACCCCGCTTGTTCGGGATCGAACAGCAGATCGAAGCGTCCTCCGAGATATTCACGGAGGTCATCGTTCCAGCGAAGCACGGTTAAGGTCGACCATCCAGACTCGTTCGCCTTGCTGATCTTCTGGACAGAGCTAAGCCCCTTCACCGTCAGGATGCCATGGATATGGTGACGGTACAAGTAGCGGCGATAGTCGAATCCGCCGAAGTTGCGTGCAGGCTCCGGGGCTTTCAACGTACCGGTCAGCACAATACGGTCGCCTCTCCCCATGCTCGAGGCTTTTGCTTGGTCTGATTGCTCCAGCAAGCGGATTGAGACTTGCAACCGTTCTGAACGATTCGACACGATCGTACCAGCCACAGTTTCGATCCGCTCGGCCTGCACAGTCAACGACACCTTATCCCCATCCACCTCAACGGTGGAAATGATCGAACCTTCGAACCTCACTTCCGATCCGAATGCATGATGGGCAAGACTGGTCGAGTTACGATCATCGTAACCATGGAAGTAGCAAGCGGCAACGAGCAGCAACAACGCCGCATTCACATAACGGGTTCCGGGCGGCTTGAACACCCCGAGAATCGACCAAGCCAGCAGACAAACTACCCCAACTCTCCATCCCAGCCACGCAAACCCCGCATACTCAGCCACCACATATCCCGCAACCCACAGCACGGCAGCTTGTACGATTGGTCTGTTCCTCACGCTTACATCCTCCTATACAACGACAAAAAAACCTCTCCCGCCAATTCAGCGAGAGAGGTTCTTCCTCTCATGTAACGTATATTGCAGATTAATGGGTTACCGTCGCAATGCTACCACTCGGGGGTTCGTAATCCGCTAATTCGCGGAACACAATACCCTTCGTTTGCATCATCTTCGATACCTTGTCCTGATCCTTAGGATAAATACGGTGGTAGACAATCTCGACAATACCGCTATTCGCGAGCATATTCGCACATGTCCAGCACGGCTGGTCGGTCACATATACCGTGGAGCCTTCGCGGTCATCGCGATCGGTGAACAACAGTAAGTTTTGCTCGGCATGAATCGTTCGGATACATCTCTGCTTCTTGACCATCGTTTCCTGGCCATCCTGAAGCTTGACTTCGAACTCCTCAACAAGCATGCAGCCCTCCTCTGAGCAATCGGGCAACCCCATCGGAGCCCCGTTGTACGCAGTTCCGAGCAGCTTCTTGCCTTGCACGAGCACCGCCCCCACGTGTCTTCGCGAACACTGCGAACGAGTAGAAACCATATAGGCAATGTCCATGAAATACGTGTCCCAGTTTTTGCGCGGTGGATGGGTATTCACGCTTGTTGGCTCGACCGGATCGCTTGATCAAGATCGAATAAGATGTCATCGATCGCTTCGGTCCCTATGGACAGCCGGATCATTCCTGGCGATACCCCTGCCGATTCGAGCCCTGCTTCTTCAAGCTGGCTGTGTGTCGTGCTGGCTGGGTGAATAATGAGCGACTTGGAGTCACCTACATTCGCCAAGTGGGAGAACAGCTTGACGTTCTCGATTACTTTCTTCCCGGCAGCCAGACCGCCCTTGATCCCGAACGTTAGAATGGCACCATGACCATTGCTCAAGTACTTCTGTCCGAGCTTGTAGGAAGGATGGTCTTCCAATCCAACATAGTTCACCCATTCGACCGCTTCATGCTGCTTGAGGAAGGTGGCCGTCTTCAAGGCGTTGGAGCTGTGGCGCTCCATGCGCAGATGAAGGGTCTCCAACCCTTGCAACAACAGGAACGAGTTGAACGGCGAGATCGTCGCGCCGATATCTCTGGCAAGCTGCACGCGGGCTTTGATAATGTACGAGATCGGACCGAGTGCGTCCCAATATACTATACCATGGTAGCTCGGGTCCGGCTCTGTGAAGCCAGGGAACTTCCCGCTTTCTTTCCAATTGAACTTACCGCCGTCCACGATGACTCCACCGATCGAAGTACCATGACCGCCGATGAACTTCGTAGCCGAATGCACGACGATATCCGCACCGTGTTCAATTGGACGCATCAGATAAGGGCTAGGGAACGTATTGTCCACGATTAATGGGATTCCGTTCTCGTGCGCAATCGCAGCTACCGCCTCTACGTCCAGTACATCACCCTTCGGGTTGCCGATCGTTTCCGCGTACAATGCTTTCGTATTGGGAGTAATCGCTTTGCGGAAATTTTCCGGATCGCTTGAATCCACGAAGTGAACCTTGATGCCCATCTTAGGCAGCGTGATAGCGAACAGATTCGATGTTCCGCCATACAAGCTTGATGAGGAGACGATCTCGTCTCCAGCAGAAGCGATATTCAAGATCGAGTATGTAATCGCAGCTTGGCCTGAAGAAGTAGATAGCGCGCCAACCCCGCCTTCCAGAGCGGCGATCCGCTTCTCGAACACGTCAGATGTTGGGTTCATCAAGCGAGTATAGATGTTACCGAATTCCTTCAATGCGAATAAATTGGCTGCATGCTCAGCGTCCTTGAACGCGTACGATGTTGTCTGGTAAATAGGTACCGCGCGGGACATTGTAGTAGGATCGATTTCTTGACCTGCGTGAACAGCTAACGTATCAAGTGATAATTTGCGCTCTTCTGTCATAAATGATATTCCTCCCTATACGATTCTCTATAGTCTTCCTCACCATCTTCTCATATCTGCAACTAAATGAAAAGACTCGAACTCTCATTCCGTAACAATCTCATTTTTAATAGATTCGTACAATTTCTCTCCGATACCTTTCACCTTCCGAATGTCTTCCGGCTTGGCGAAAGCCCCTGTCTTCTCCCGATAATCTATAATGGCTTGCGCCTTGGCTGGCCCGATTCCGGGCAATCGATCCAACTCCACTAACGTCGCTTTATTCAGGTTCAACTTACCGGGAACAGCAGGCTTTGGTGAGGAAGGTAACGCGGATGACTTGGGTTGAGTGGGTTGAGCAGACTGAGTCGGTTTGACAGTATGTTTAGCAACAGGTTGAGCAGGTTGCGCTGTTGAGACATCTCCGTGGAACAAGGCTTGCAATTCGTCACCACGCTCCTGCCAGCCGTTCATCTCAGCAGGCGCCATCCAAGGCTTTGTGATGTACAACATTACAGTGATAATGACCAGGGCCATCCCGATCCCGCACCATACATTTTGTCTAGTAAAAACAGCTTTTCCCATAGCGCCCCTCCGCGAATTTGCTATTTTATAATTGGGTATCATTACATCCGGTATTGGCGCATATACATACAAGATAACCCCACAAAGTGACGAAAGCCTTCGAAGTTTATTCCTATTACTTTACGGGGACCCCGGGACTAAAGGCTTGGTCTGTCGATTTGTCAGGTACCACGGAAACGCGTAGGAGGGATTCATGTGAAGGTTGGATTCATCGGGACAGGCAGCATGGGAAGTATTCTCATTGAATCATGGATTCGTTCGGGAGCGCTGCAGCCTGACGACATTGTCGCAAGCAACCGGACTTTCAGTAAAGTAAAAATTCTCGCCAACCGTTATCCGGGGCTGAAAGCAGCGAGCTCCAACATCGAAGTAGCCAGCGAGAGCGACATCGTATTCCTATGCATGAAACCTGTGGAATATAAAAAAGTGTTAGATGAACTGAAAGGGCTGCTTGTTCCCAGCCAGATTGTAGTATCGATCACGAGCCCTGTTCTGATCAAGCATCTGGAACATTTATTGAATTGCAAAGTTGTTAAAATGATTCCAAGTATCACGAATTATGTATTGAGCGGCGCTATGTTGTGCATCTACGGGAAGCTCATATCACACGACGATAAGACCATGCTCAATCAGTTGTTCCGCGCCATCAGCACACCGGTGGAAGTGAAGGAAGATTATACAAGAATCAGTTCCGATCTGTCCAGCTGCGGACCCGCCTTCCTCTCCTACTTCCTGGAGAAGCTGATCGACGCCGCTGTTGAAGAAACCGGCATCCCACGCGAGGAAGCGAATCGTCTTACTTGCGAGATGTTGTTAGGCACTGGCAAGCTGTTAACGGAAGGTGGTTTCACTCCGGAGTCGTTGCGTGAACGCGTGTCGGTCCCCGGAGGTATAACCGAGGCGGCCATTATGCTGATGTCGACAGAACTCGATGGCATGTTCAACCGTCTTATTGGCATTACCCATGCCAAATATTATGAAGACGTGGAGAAGGTCGAGAATTTGTTCTATGGCAAGATCGTGGAATAGTTTTTTTCAAAAAGAAAGCTTACCTGCCCGGGAGAGGACGAAACGTCTCTTGTCCCTAAGGCAGGTAAGCTTATTTATTTCCCCACAAAGTGAAGTAAAGCTCCGATGAGTATTCCTATTACTTTGCGGGGGGCCCCGAAAACATCATTTCCCCACAAAGTGAAGAAAAGCTCCGAAGTTTATTCCGATTACCCAACGACCAGATTCACCAACTTGCCCTTAACGGCAATTACTTTGCGGACCGATCGGCCGGCAATCGCTTCTTGTACTTTCTCCAGCCCAAGTGCGATTTCTTGCATAGCCGCTTCATCGGTACCGCCCACGATCAGCACACGGTCAGCGATCTTCCCGTTCACTTGCACGACGATCTCGACTTCGTTGTCGACAGTCAACGCTTCGTCATAAGTCGGCCAAGCGGCGTAAGTGATCGACTCTTTGGCGCCAAGACGCTGCCACAGCTCTTCGGCCAAGTGCGGTGCAATCGGCGACAGCATCTGTGTGAACTGCTTGATTGCCGCGAGCGGAAGCTGCTCGGTCTTGTACGCTTCATTGACGAAGATCATGAGCTGGCTGATCGCCGTATTGAAGCGCAGAGCATCCATGTCTTCCGTAATTTTCTTGATCGTTCTGTGCCATGTTCGTTTGAACGCCTCGGAAGTGCCGGCTTCGTCCACCGTAATTTTCGGATTCAATCCGCCGTCTTCCGTTACAATCAAGCGCCATACCCGGCTCAAGAACCGGAAGCTGCCTTCCACACCGTTCGTATTCCAAGGCTTCGTCGCTTCCAACGGTCCCATGAACATCTCGTAGACACGCAGCGTATCTGCGCCGAACTCATTCACGATATCGTCCGGATTGACGACGTTGCCACGCGACTTGCTCATCTTCTCCATATTCTCGCCCAGAATCATACCCTGATTGACGAGCTTGTAGAACGGCTCCTTCGTATTCACGACCCCAATATCGTACAGCACCTTATGCCAGAAGCGGGCATACAGCAAGTGGAGCACCGCATGCTCAGCTCCGCCGATGTACAGATCGACCGGCAGCCATTCTTTCTGCAGCTCTGGCGAGCACAGCGCCTGATCGTTGTGCGGATCGATGAAGCGCAAGTAGTACCAGCAACTTCCCGCCCATTGCGGCATCGTGTTCGTCTCGCGGCGTGCAGGCTTCCCAGTCTCAGGATCGACCGTATTAACCCATTCGGTCACGTTGGCAAGCGGCGATTCACCCGTACCAGACGGACGAATCTCGTCCACTTCCGGCAGCAGCAGCGGCAGCTGGTCGTCCGGCACCGGCTTCATCGTGCCATCTTCCAGATGGAGAATCGGAATCGGTTCTCCCCAGTAGCGCTGGCGGCTGAACAGCCAATCTCTCAACCGGTATGTGATTTTGCCTTGACCTTTGCCATTCGACTCCAGCCATTCGATCATCTTAGCAATGGCTGCTTCATTGTTCAGGCCATCCAACAGCCCGGAGTTCACATGCTCTCCGTCACCCGCGTACGCTTCATTGGCAACGTCGCCGCCGCTCACGACTTCGATAATCGTCAGCTCGAACTGCTTGGCGAATTCCCAGTCGCGTTGGTCATGTCCCGGCACTGCCATAATGGCGCCTGTGCCGTATCCAGCCAACACATAATCAGCGATCCAGATCGGCACCTTGACGCCATTCACCGGATTAATCGCATAAGCTCCTGTGAATACGCCGGACTTATCCTTGGCCAGATCTGTGCGCTCCAGGTCGCTCTTCCGAGCCGCCTTGTCCTGGTATTCCTTCACAGCTGTAGCTTGTTCGGAAGTCGCTATGACCGACACCAATTCATGCTCCGGTGCCAGTACACAGTAAGTGGCACCGAACAGTGTATCAGGACGAGTCGTGAACACCGTCAATTGTTGTCCGGCGTGTCCTTCGATCGCGAAGTGAACCTCCGCCCCCTTGGACTTGCCGATCCAATTACGCTGCATATCCTTGATGCTCTCCGACCAGTCCAGCTCTTCCAGGTCATCCAGCAACCGCTCGGCATACTCGGTTATTTTCAACACCCATTGGCRCATTGGCTTGCGAACAACCGGATGGTTACCGCGTTCGCTCAGTCCATCGATAACCTCTTCATTGGCAAGAACAGTTCCAAGTGCGGGACACCAGTTTACCGGAACCTCCGCTACATAAGCGAGTCCGCGATTGTACAGCTGGATGAAGATCCATTGCGTCCACTTGTAGTAATCCGGATCCGTCGTACTCAGCTCGCGGTCCCAATCATAGGAGAAGCCAAGTGATTTGATCTGCCTGCGGAAGTTGTCAATGTTCACGAACGTAATGTCACGGGGATGCTTGCCTGTGTCCAGCGCATGCTGTTCAGCTGGTAAGCCGAACGCATCCCAACCCATGGGGTGCAGGACGTTGTAGCCGCGCATCCGCTTGAAGCGGGACACGATATCGGTAGCCGTATACCCTTCCGGATGGCCGACATGCAGGCCTGCACCAGAAGGATAGGGGAACATATCCAAGGCATAAAATTTCGGCTTGGACGAGTTCTCTTCTACCTTGAACGACTTGTTGACGTCCCAATACTGTTGCCATTTCGGTTCGATTTTCTGAGGAATGTATCCTTGTTCTCTTTCTTTCTGTTGATCGTGATCCGGTTGTGTCATGACGATTCTCGACTCCTTCAGTAACTTGTAACAAGCTTAATTAACAAAATAAAAACCCCACGCCTCTAGCATAACGCTAGGGACGAGAGGTTCTAGTTCCCGTGGTACCACCCTAGTTGGTTCAAGGCGTACTTCACCTTCAACCCACTCTAACCCCTTAACGCGGGGACACGATCCGGTTCAGCCGACTGCGAAACTGACGAATGTTGCTTCATCAATCCGGTGTCGGGTTTACCTTCTGGCTCCAAGGTGAGTTCGTTGTTCTCATCCGTCAGCTTGCACCAACCGCCGACTCTCTAGTGTGATGATAATCAACTACTACTCCTATTCGCTGCCTTCGCTAATCTTAATATTGGGACGGTTATTCCCAATAAAATCTTCTTGCTATTATACTGGTGGAACACGGTCGTTGTCAAGCAGATCGTAAGCACTTCAGAGATTTCGGCTTTATTTTCCAATTTTAAGCTAAGCAGTTCTAGCGATGTGAGTAATGACAAAAAAGTAAAAAGATCGAGCGTCTTTCTCCCGCGTCAACAATGTCTGCAGCATTTTTCGTACTCTCGAAAAGCTCTACACCGTCCAACCCGACTACGACAAGACCGCCAATCGTTCCTTGCTGAAACACGTGATTACGCCGCGCTTTCTGGATAATGTGCTGATGCGTTTGCTGCAGAACGCTAAGGTCGTATCTGACTAGAGATTCCCGAATCGCATCAATGAACGGCAGGCGGACACTGGGCAGCAACTTTTGAAACCGCCCGCACCGCAGCTATCCGATTAATTGGTTGAAACTTTCCATCGGTGTTCTACATCTTATTAAAAACTCCTTTCAAACCCATAATTCTCAGCTAAATTGCGACTTTTCGCTTACCTCTGTCTACCTCCGCTATCCCATGCTCCTACTGCATTATTCATACGTTAAAAATTTTCAGTCCCGAAAGTTCTGCTTGATTCATGACCTATGCAGTTCACGTCATTAACTGGCAATCCGGCACCACACTAAAAATGTACAGAAATATTTCCAATAAATACGCGAAAAACAACAAAATAACTTGACTTTTTGGAAGTTCCCCCATAATCGCGAAAGATACCTTTTTATAGGGTATATCTTCTAAATTATAGTGGTCTTACAATGTCAGCATTGCAAAAAACCGAAGTTTAAAGAACTGAATCACGGCGTATGTGCAGGAGCACCTATCCTGAAGAGCCTGTGGGATCGATTTGACTTCTCTCTGTTGCTAACCCAATCCGGCATCTTGAGACACAACGGAAAGCCGTCCTGGCTTATGTTTCAGCCTTGGAAGCTGGCTCAGTATACGTTAAACCGTTTTTTTACGAAAGGCTTCGTATGGTCGTCGTTTGGAAAAAAACGTGTTGAGCGCTTACAACAAGACACCTAGACTGCGCTTACCGATGGGACGTCGTCAATCTCGATGATACCCACAGCGCACATCCTTATGTCAAACTTCTTCCGTTTCTAGGCTGGCTTTATGACTCTTGCCTATGTCTGGGCGGGCAACGAATCTGGTCGTCCTGCAAGCGGATTGGAAAAGCGGACTGGAGTATCCGTTGTTCTACCGGATTTGGCACAAGCCCGAGACGAAAGGAGAAAGCCTTACCAAATTAGATTTGGCCAAGCAAATGCTGCTCATGCTGTGCGGATCCATTTCGTTCCGATTGTGGGAGGCGATGGATCGGTGGTATCTCTGCATATATTTCTTCTCGTTCCTGGAGGAGAACAACTTTGACTGGGTCACCAAGGCCAAGCGTAACACTGCATTGCTCCGCAAAATCATTGAACCTGACACAGCCGAGAACGTTTCGTGCCGCTGACTCCGGTCATGCTGATCCGTGAAGTCTTTAAAGAATTGACACGTCAAGTGACATCGGGCCTCAGTTCCATTTCTATTCCGGGGATCTATATGAAGCACCCTACACCACTGTTAATCGGAGAGGAAAGCAAGTGACCAAACAATAATACCTTCAGGTTGCTTGCTGTGTTGCTATGCGATTGAAGGAAGATGAGCACCCCGAATCGGATTCCGGTCAAGCTGAACAGGGCGAAGATCCTGCAACTTACAAAGGTGCTTATTTATTGATCAGCAATCGCTACGACGTTCCGAAAGAGGTAGTGCAATCCAATGGGAAGCGCTGGCGCATCGAAGTGTTCTTTCGAGCTGCCAAACAGGAATTAGTTTTTGAGAAATGCCATTCCGAATCCGAGGCGCATCACCATGCCCACTTCGAGCTATTATTTACCGTTGAAACCTTATTGGCAGTTGCGCTCTTTGAATTGAATAAAGAAACAACGAGTGATGATGAAGGCTACACCCACGGCAAAATGGTTCGCTGCCTCTTCCACACTCGTTGTCAGGTTCGCGTGAAAACCCACAAGAGCATCCAGCGAATCTCAATTGATTGTGCAGGTGCAGGAATTTGCAAGACTCATTGAACTTTTTTGGGCCGAAGCATAATCTAGCTTCTTTGGGCTGCGCCGAAACCGGGATTTTACCAAGGTTTACCTCGAACTACATAGGTCATGTAGTTTTTTGTCAGGATCCACTATCATCCAATTATCACCATTAATATTCAAGTCTTCATGGGTCTGTATAATAATCCAATCTAGAGAATCGTTAAAAATGTATAAATCTTGTGGGAGGAGTGATATGTTGGATACGATTGAATGAAAATTGCTTTCAAATACGTACTCTTTACCGATCGGAAGAAAATGAAAATCCCATTGTAAATATACTTTTCCCAGTTCAAGGTAACGGTTAAGTATATCATTTTTATCGTGGTAGACAATAGAATCTATAATGTTTTCTTTGAGCATGTCCCATAAAAAACATGCTTCTCCATTAAGATACATAGGGTAATACGGATGACTAGTATTTACAAATTTATTGATCAGACTTTCTCTTAATTTTATTGATGCTTCTCTATTAAGTCTTGTTGTGAATTGATCTATGCCCTTTAGCCAATTTTCTACTTCCAATTCAATTGTTTTATTTTTTTCATCGCTATCCATTGAACGATCACTCCATTGAACACAATGGCGCTATACAAGCGCCACTGTGATCCTATATTTAAGAGTTGTGGGTCAAACTCCTCTCCGATTGCTGCGGAGATTCATTCAAAATTTCGGATGAAAACAATGGGCGGCCATAAGGGTTCCACCTACATAAGTGGGATGGACATGAGGTAAATTATTAGGGTAACGGTTATCTACATTATGGGCTTGATGCGGAACCGGTATTCCTAGACCAGCCGAGTTTGCAACACTGTTCGCTAATACGAAAGAAATACTGAAAGTATCTGACCCCGTTTTTGCACGTTCTATAGCAGTGAATCCTGTTATCTGTTGGTTAATCTGTATTCCTCCTCCTTCGCCCCAATACCTCGTTGCTGCAAAATGCTCCCAGCCATTATTTCTAGCATCTCGAACTAAAGCAACGATATTAAGAGCAGTCACAACAATTGGAGCAAATTGTGAACCTTCATTTGATCCTATATTAGCTGGCAGCGCTGTTCGAGGTTGAGCCGTGATATATTCTAAGGCATATGAACTTATTACGTAAGCACCTGTAACTAACGCGATAAAGTCACCAACTGGAAGAGGACCATCAATGGCTGCAATGCCGCCTAAGGTAACAAGTCTTGCTGCAAGTGATGCTTCTGTATGAGAGATTCCAATAGACGCAAGTATAGAAATAGGACTGAATGTAGAGGCAACTGAACTATTTTCGAGATTGGTTGACGTGTTAGGAAGGTAACCATAAGTTTTCTGGTAATTATAGTACTCACTGGCAAGGGCGTCAATGCGCTTTAATTGCTCAGAGTCTGATGTAGACTGAGTAATTGATTTTTTATTGCTCAGTTCATTTTGGGCTGCGACAGCATCTTTATAGGACTTTCTGTTTTTAAATGATTCAAATTCTTCATTTGTTATTTTTTGCTTTGAACCAATATAACTTGAAAGCTCTGAGACATAGGTTTTTAGAGCAGGATTAATTTCAAATTCTTTGTCAGAAAAAGAGTTTAGGATATGGCCAGTTATATATTGAAAGCTGCGCAGCGTTTCAACCACTTAATAAGAAAGAAGTTATCACCATATAAAGGAAAATACCGCTTGTTTACTATATATTAACTTATGTTGGTATTTTTTTCAAGTACATCTATTGATTCTCAGAGATTCCGGCTTTTGTTCCCAGTTGAGAGATAAGCGAATTTGAAGGAAGGTTGATCGACAAAGATACAAAAACTTTCGACAACATACTCTCGACCGCTTCGTAATAAGTGCACTTTCAATACACGTAAGGCCTTAACTCCTTACGCCAAGATAAATGTCCACCTGTTCCGACAGTCGTCGACATGCCTCATTCTAGCAAAGGATGGAGGGGTTTATCCACGGCAACAGCTTGGATTCGTAACTCTTCGACGACCATACTCTGACTGATTCGCAGGTTCCGAAAGCCCTGGATGTGCCGGAATAGAAACAGTTGGAACAGGTTGAACTCAATTCCAATTATCGCAAGGATCGATTCAATCGCCCGCGGATGATGCACTGCAGCGGCGCAACGCGGCATCCCGTAAAAGACCGTTTCCGTTACCGTCTCTACAAACCGGACAAAGCGAATCGGTCGTCCCGACCCGTCATGTCAAATCCTTCCTCAATCATCCCAAGCTTGAATTTCGATGAGTCGACCTCGTTGATTCACTCGCTTGGCTCGGGGCACCTTGTCGCTTACGGTCCACTGTTTATCTGTCTTACGTTCCTTGTACAGCCCGAGTGCATCTATTACGACCTTCATTCGGGTACTCTTGATCCGGATCACCGCATCCATCCCGATTGATTCCACCACTTGAATAAAGGGCGTATTAGCAAATAGCGCATCCGCTACCACCACATCCGCAAAGTGATGGTACTCTTGATACAGCCGTCTCAGTAATCGCTTGCTTCCCGTCAGTTCTCCCTCATCCTTATTCGATTCATCTTGTTTGGGATGAAGAGCCTCCATCCCTAGCAGGATATGCGGGTCGCCTCCTACGCTCAAGCAACCCACTCCACGATGAAAGTAATGCGTGACGCCATCCTTCTCCCGCTTCAGACATTGCTCGCAACACTTTTTTGTGCTTTCAAAGAACTCCACGCCATCCAATCCAACAACTACGTAGCATCCAATAGTTCCCTGCTGGAAGACTTTGTTTCGTCGCGCCTTTTGTACGATACCTTGATGCACTTCATTGAGTACGCCAAGATCGTACGTACTCAGCGATTCCCAAATGGCGTCAATGAATGGAACCCGCGTCCCTTTCGGCAACAGCCTGTGAACCCGGCCTAACCGAAGCCAACCGTTTAACTGATTAAAGCTTTCCATGCGAAACAGAAATCCAAGCAGTAAGATGAGGAATACGGTCGAGGCCAGAATCTGTGGTTTTTTCCTTTCGTCCTTCGCCTGCTTGATCTTTTCCCCAATTCCATATACTGTTGAGACATAGGTGAGTAGTTGTCCAAGCCATGGTCTACCCACTGAAAACACCTCCTAGTTGCTTGCATACTAGGAGGTGTTCTACATCTTTTCGAAAATCCCTTTCAAATCCATTTTTTACAATGAAAATGCGAATCCTTATCTTCCACGTCTATACCCTCTAAACCCTTGCTTCCGCTCAGTTTATCCCACTTTCAAAAGTCACTCCCGAAAGTTCTGATTCACCATGAGTTGCATGAGTTGCATTGGGGCATGCGACAACCATTAGAACTGCATACTTAGATAGCTTAATGTGCCGAACTCATAGGAACGATGGAGAATCTCGGGCTTCCGGTCTGGATCACCGCTGCCCATCGCAATAAATAAGGGCACGAAGTGCTCAGGACGGGGAACGGCCATACGCGCATTCGGAGCTAACTCCATGACCTTGGACAGCGTCTCCTTATCTCCATTCTGTATATGCTTGATCAGCCACTCGTCGAAGTCATAAGCCCAGCTCTCAGGCGTCCCGAACCGATTGTTGAAATCAACACGTCGCAGATTGTGTACCGTAACTCCGCTGCCAATGATAAGAATATCCTGCGCATCAAGTCCGTGCAGCGCTTCGCCGATCCGAACCTGCTCTGCTATAGGAAGAAACGGATTGACCGATAGTTGCACCACAGGTATATCGGCTTCTGGGTACATGCGATGCAGCATCGTCCAAGAACCATGATCCAGCCCTCTCGTCTCATCCAAGTGGACTTGGATACCTGCAGCTGTGAACCGCTTAGCGGCTTCTGCTGCTAGAATACTGGAGCCCCTGGCCCTATACTTAATCGCATATAATTCAGGCGGAAACCCGCCAAAATCGTAGATCGTGTCGTAAATGTCATCATGCGAGGAGATTGAAAGTACTTCGCTTTCCCAATGTGCAGTGAAGATCACAATCGCCTTCGGCTTCACCTTACGACCGAATTCCTCGAGGAAACGTGTGTAGGGTGTCTGGTCGACAGCTGTCATCGGAGAACCGTGTGCTAGGAATACTGGAGGTATCATAATTGAAATTCGCTCCTTCAACTGTAATGTACTATATTATAATAAGTTAGTTACTATTTATTAGATCACCTTCTTACTATACTTCCCCAAGTTGGGAAAGTCAATCCTCGAAGTGTATTCCTATTGCGGGGACCCAAGAAAAAAGAGGGCCGCAGCATGAAGCTTGCAGACCCTCTTCGTATGCGATTATCCGCGTCCGTCCCATTCCCTCAAGAACTGCTCCAAGTAACGCTCCATAAACAGATGGCGCTCTTCCGCCAAGGCGCGACCTGCGGCCGTGTTAATCCGATCCTTCAGCCGCAGCAGCTTTTCGTAAAAATGGTTCACTGCTGTCTGATTATGCTCCTTGCGATACTCCGCCACGCTCATTGACTCCTGAGGAACGAGCGCGGGATCATGCATAGGATGCCCTTTGGTACCAGCGTACACGAACGTACGGGCAATACCGATCGCACCAAGTGCATCGAGCCTGTCTGCATCCTGCACCACTTGACCTTCCAATGTACGCATCGGCGGGTTGTTACCGCCGTTGTACGATACAGTAGAGATGATCTCCATGATGTGTTCTCTCACGCTCTCCTTCAGAAGTTGCCCATTCAGCCAATCCCGAACCTTCTGTTCCCCAGCTTCCTTCGAACTGTTCAGCTTCACGTCTCCTACATCATGCAGCAGCGCAGCGAGATTGCAGACGTAGCTGTCTGCGCCTTCAGCCTCGGCCAACCGTCTGGCTACAGCCGCCACCCGCTCAATGTGCGGCCAATCGTGCCCGGATCGGTCGCTATCGTGCACCGAGCGGGCGAACACTTCCGCGGCTTCTATTACTTTCAGCTGCTCATGGCTCAAGTCATTCATGCAGCTCCCCCTCCCACAGACTTCCCCACTTGTCACTTGATCGCAACGAAAAAAGCCCGCTCCGTCTTCTCGTCGGACGGCTGCAGCTTGAAGTCTGCATAACGCAGCACCTTGGAAAACCCGCAGCGGTATAGCTCTTGCTCCAGCCAATCCAGCTTGTATGCCCGCTGAACATGAAGCTCGTCGATCCGTCTATACACGTTCGAGTCTTCTTCCTTCACGAATATGGACAGATCGTGTTCAATCTCGCAGCGCTCCTCATCCAACTCGCATGTCCATATATAGGACACTGTCTCGTCCTTCAAGAGGAAAGGCTGCATCTCTGCATACGCTTTCAACTGCGCTTGGGTATGGACATCGAAGATGAAAGTACCACCTTCCACGAGGCCAGCATATGTTTGTTGGAACGCTTGACTGATCTGCTCCTGCTCGGTCAAGTAATTCATGCTATCGCAAAAGGAAATCACCGAATCTACGGGTCCCAGCAACTCCCATTCGCAGATATCTTGCTCCAGCCATAATAACTCCCCGCCCGGAGCGAAGGAGGAGCGTAACTTGATCTGCTCCTCCTTATCACGGGCAACGGCGAGCATATCGGCCGACAGATCGATCCCCGTAACCTTAAGTCCCGTCTGCGCCAAGGGAATTGCAATATTGCCGGTCCCGCAGCCCAGATCGACTACGGACTTCGGCTTGCCGTGCACTTCCCAGCATTGGCAGGCGAAGCGAATCCATTGCGGATACGGCATATCCTCCATCAACCGATCATATGTATACGCGAATTTCTCGTAAGCCACTCTGATTCACCTTCTATTCCGAAGCGTCTGAGGATGCGCCTGTTCCTGCGCTTGCTGCAGCCTTCGTGTCTATTGACGATTCAGCCTCGTCTCCGTCTACTGCCTTCAGCTTCGTCCAGCTGCCTTGCTGCTCCACCAGACCGTCTTTCATCAGCTTGCCTAACGCCCGCTTGAACGCGCCCTTGCTGATGCCGAACTTCGCCGTAATGATGTCTGATGGTGTCTCGTCGGAGTAGGGCATCGAGCCATTCGGCCGCTCCTGCATGTATGCCAGGATGCGATCCGCATCCTCCACTTGACCTACATGCTTCACCGCGCGCATGGACAGATTCACCCGGCCGTCCTCGCGGACGAAGGTTACACGGCACTTGACCTGCTCGCCAAGCCGCAACCCTCGGGTGCGCTCGTTCTCATGCACCATCCCGATCGCGCCGAAGCCGAGCACCCCGCCGTCGCACAGCACGAACGAGGCGGTCTTCAGCGTCTTGTAGACGCGCGCTTCGACCCACTCGTTGCGCCAAGTCGTCGGCGCGGCGAAAGCGAGCGGCGCGAGCTCCCGCTCGCCGGCCAGCTTCGCGGTCAGCCGGCCCTGCTTGTCGTGCGACAGCGTGACGTACACGCGGTCGCCCTTCTGCGGGCGCAGCTCCGCCCATTCGGGCAGCTCGCCCACGGGCAACAGCAGCTGGCGGCCGAGCCCCATCTCGAGGAAGCAGCCATAGCGGGCGTGTACGTCCGCGACTTCCAAGAGGGCGAGCTCGCCCAGCCGAATCAAGGGCTGCTTCATCGTAGCAGACAGACGGTCCTCCGTATCGTGATACAGGAATACTTCGACCGTATCACCTGGCTCTGGCCTGTTCTCTCCCACGATCTCACTATAGTGCAGCAGCACTTCGTTAACCCCGTCGGACAAGTAATACCCGTTCGGCGACACCTCACGAGCTACCTGCAGCTTGCGTACTGTTCCTGCTTCCAGCATCATGCGAACTCAACCACTTTCGCGTCCGACCATAGCCGTTCGATATTGTAATACTCGCGCTCATCGCGATGGAACACATGAATCACAACGTCACCCAGATCAATCAGCACCCAACGGCCTGAATCGAACCCTTCAATCCCGCGAATCGGTACACCGCGTTCATTCGCCAGCTTGCGAATTTCGGTTGTGATCGCTTGAACCTGAACGTCCGAATTCCCGTGGCAAATGACATAATAGTCCGCTACCAATGAAATCTTTTGCAAATCGAGCACGACCACATTCATCGCTTTCTTATCTTCAGCCGCCTGAACGGCCATATTCATTACGTCTCTTGGGTTTCTGCTCATCCAATCAACTCCTATTCATTATGGGGTGTAGTCAATTTCAATTCGTCAATCAAACCATTGTGTGTTTGTAACGTCAACGGATATATCTTCTTACCCTTGCTAAGCAAAAATGAAATCGTCGAATCAACCCCGACCAGTAACGCTTCATTCAAACTGCTCATCGCCAGTTCCCGCATTCGGCTCACCTCGGGAAAATCCCGCCCAGGCTCGATATAGTCTGCCAGACAAACAATTTTATCCAGCAACGTCATCGCCGCTCGCCCTGTCGTATGATAGCGGATGGCATCCAGCACCTCCATGTCCGCTATACCAAGCTCAGCTTGCGCAATCTCAGCGGCAAGCGGTCCATGCAGTAGCTGTGGGTCATAAGTCAGCGCGTCCTTCGGTAGCCCATAGCTCATGTAGGCTTCCACCTGCTTCTCGACCGGCCAATACTTGCAGTAATCATGGAGCAATGCGGCGAGATCAGCCTTGATCGGATCGGCTCCGAATCGATTCGCAAGTTGAACGGCTGATTGTCGTACGCCCTGCGTATGTTCCCAGCGTCTCGTAGGCATTTGTCCCTGTGTTCGTTCGATTAACTGCTCAAGCTCCATAGATGTTCCGCTCCTTCATATACTCGTACACCGCTTCATGCACCATATAGCGTACGGACTTACCCGCCCGGCTGCGTTCTCGAATTTCCGTCGATGACAACTCCATCTGCGGCATGTAAGCAAGCTCTACTCCATGTTGGATATAGTCTGGAAGTTGGGACATATCCAGAGAATACCCAGGACGCTGCAATCCTATGAATGTGATGCGCTGCATGATCTCTTCGATCCGCACCCAATGTGGCAAATACTGCACCATATCTGCTCCGACGATATAACAAAACCGCACGTTCGGATGACGGCGGCACAATTGATCTACCGTATCAACGGTATAAGACGTTCCTTGCCTGCGAAGCTCGATGTCTTCCGTCCGGAAGTATGGATTCCCGGCAATCGACAGCTTCAGCATGTCCAGGCGTTGCTCTGGCGATGCCTTAGGCGGGTTAAGCTTGTGGGGAGGAACGAATGCTGGCATAAACCATACTTCATCCAACCCGGCCTCTTCCCGTGCTCGTTCGGCAGCAAGCAGATGACCGATATGAATCGGGTCGAACGTACCGCCCATAATCCCAACCTTCATTCCCCACCCCTCCTGTCGCAAAACAAGGCTGCCGCTTAGCGAGGCAGCTCGATCTGTTTGTTGTTTACGGACGGCTTGTACAAGATGATCGTGCTTCCGATCGTCTGCACCACATCTGCCCCGGACTTGCTAGCCAGTTCCGTGGCGATCTCTTCCCGATCCTCGGAATTGTTGTTCAGAACCGAGATCTTCATCAGCTCCCGCACTTCAATCGCTTCTTGAATATGTCGAATCAAATGATCGTTCACTCCGCCCTTGCCCACTTGAAAGATTGGATCCAAATGGTGCGCAAGCGAGCGTAAATAACGTTTCTGTTTCCCTGTCAGCATGTGCCAATACCCTCTATTCTATGTTTCGTTATCTTTGGATAAACGCCTGACGGTGTCCTTGACACCGTGCGTTTGCAGAGACGATGAACAATCAGCGAAGTTAATCTCTCTGAATCTCTGGTTTAAGCGCGCAATGCGCGCTCCACCGTTTCCCGCATCGCCGCAACTGGCGCCGATACACCTGTCCAATATTCGAACGCATACACGCCTTGGTAGATGAACATCCCCAAGCCGTCGTGCGCCTTCGCTCCCCGTGCTTTCGCCTCGCGAAGCAGCTTCGTCTCCAACGGATTGTAGACGAGATCACTCACAGTAAGTCCTTCATGAAACCAGGACGTGTCGATAATGACTTCATCCACGTTAGGATGCATCCCGACGGATGTATTATGAACGATCAGATCGACTTGGTCGCGAATCTCGCTGATCTGTTCATACCCGATCCCGCTGCTATCCGTCAAGCCGCCAATCGTAGCAGCTAGCTGTTCGGCCTTATCCAGCGTCCGGTTCGCAATCCACATCGCCGATGCACCTTCGCGAGCCAGCGCATAAGCGACACCTCTAGCAGCTCCGCCTGCACCAAGCATAAGCACCCGCTTCCCGTTAACCGAGAACCCGGCTTCTTCCTTCAGAGAACGAACATAGCCGATCCCATCCGTGTTGTAGCCTTTCAAGCGACCGTTGTCATTGACGATCGTGTTCACAGCACCGATCACCTGCGCATGCTCATCGATCTCGTCCAAGTAGTCCATCACTTCGACCTTGTGTGGGATCGTCACGTTCACACCACGGAAACCAAGAGCGCGGATCCCTTCAACAGCAGCCTTCAGCTGTCCCGGTCCTACGTGGAACGCAACATAAGCGGCATTCAAGCCTAGCTCCCGAAACGCCCGATTGTGCATGATGGGTGATTTGGAGTGCTTGACTGGGTCCCCGAATACGCCATGCATGACCGTTTGACTGTCCAATATCCCCTGTTCCATCCCGTTTCTCCCGTTTGCAGCTGCAAAATTTGGTTATATCAACGAATCTCTCATCACAACTTTCACACCTCTTGGCGCATGCACCATCAGATCGGCTCCCGTCGTTCCATTCACCTTAATCCAGCCTAAGCCAGATATGAGCACGTCCTTCTGCCCGCCCTTCGGGATACGGATCGCATGCTTAGTGAATGGCGGCAGCTTGTCCAGATCGTCGCTAGACGGTGGAGTAAGCAGATCACCGCGATGCTCGCGATACAAGTCGTCGGCACGCTCCAGCTTCGTCCGATGGATTGACAACGCGTTAGACATGTAGCAAGTGAAAGACTGTCGCTCCCCCTTGACGAAATCCACCCGAGCCAAGCCGCCGAAAAACAACGTCTGCTGCTCATTCAGTTGAAATACGGTAGGCTTAAGCGGCTTGTCCGGTAAGACGGTCTGAAGATCTTTCTTCTCGACAAGCTCCGTCAACCGGCTCTCATACACGATTCCCGGAGTATCCACGATGAATTTGCCATCATCAAGCGGAATATTGACTACGCCGAGCGTCGTCCCCGGATACGGTGAAGTGGTGAGTTCCCCTTCCATATCGCTGTAATCCCGGATAAGTCGGTTAATAAGCGTCGATTTCCCTACATTGGTCGCCCCGACTACCGCCACATTACGGTCGCCTCTAAGCTCACTAATCGCATCCACGACCCGGTCGAAACCGATATTCTTGCGTGCGCTGCACAACACGATCTTCGATGCCCATATGCCGTTCTGTTTCGCTTGCTTCTGCGCCCAGTTCAGAATCCGATTCGGATTGATGGCCTTGGGAAGTAGGTCGATCTTGTTCACGACCAGCACGACCGGTGTATTGCCGACGAACCGATGCAATCCGCTGATCACGCTGCCTTCGAAATCGAACAAATCCACAATATGCACAATAAGCGCATCCGTTCTCCCCAACTGGCTCAATATCTCCAAGAAATCGGCTGGGTTAACCGTTGCGCTGGACATTTCGTTATAATGCTTGATTCGGTAACACCGTTGACATAACAACGGCTCGCGATCATTTGCAGACTGTGGAATGTATCCGATCTTCTCCGGATATTCCGCTTGCACAATGACTCCGCAGCCAGARCACGCTTGCTTGTCGTGACCGGCATTCAATTGTAAATCCAACTTGTTCATTCCTCCCATTTCATTAACCCTTTTCGCCGCATCCAGGCAACCGCCGCTTTCTCAATTCTACGGTTGATTCGGGTAAAAAAACCTTCGTCTTTCAGTGAGATCGGGACGACCAGAATCGTATGCAGTCCCATTCTGTTGCCGCCAAGCACGTCCGTTAGCATCTGATCCCCTACGACTACGGCTTGTTCCGGCTTCAGATCCATCATTCCCAGTGCGCGACGAAACGGAGCATTGCCCGGCTTCTTCGCCGAAGAAATGTATGGAATAGACAGCGGGTCAGAGAATCTGGACACTCTCAGTTCGCTATTGTTCGATACGATAACGACCTTAAATCCCATAGCAGTCACTTTAAGCAGCCAATTCGTCAACTCGGGTGTCGCGGCAGGATTCTTGGCGCCAACAAGCGTATTATCCAAATCCGTAATGATTCCCCTGATGCCCGTCTGCCACAATGCTTGCAGGTCTATCTTGTAAATCGACTGCACACTAAGGCGGGGAATGAGTTTTCTGATCAAAAAAAAGTCACCTCGAAACGGGTTTTCTATACGTCAAACTATACCATATGTCTCCATTACCTGCAAAAGAATGCGACTGCTCCACAAGGATAAACGCCTAACGGCGTCCTTTGATGCCGTGCGTTTACCGAGACGATGAACAATCAGCGAAGTTAATCATTCTGAATCGTTAAACATAACTGCCCCGGCGAGCGGCTATTACGCCATCATCCGGGGCAGTCACCATGTTGTCCAACGTCTACATGCTCTGGCGCAGCTTCTGTACCATCCGCGACATCGTCGTTACTTCTTCTTGCGTAATGCTGGAACGGCTATACTTCGCCTTCTCGAACAAGCCGAGAAGTGCTTCCAAGTCCGCTCGCAGCCATTTGTCCTTATGAATCCATCGTTCCGTCGTCTCTCTAGCCGTCTCATAGTCGCCGTGGGTATAGCCTTTCCTGCGAGCGAATCGCAACAGTCTCTCGAATTCCAGCACGACACGTTGATTCAAATTCGGGGAGAATCGACCGCGTCGGATCAACGGCAGCCAAGTAGCCCGGCTGCTGAAGGCTAACAAAGCAATCAACAAGGCAGCTGCCACACCGCCCGAGATCCAACCGATCGTCTTGAAGGAGATTCCTTCAGCGACTACTTCTTCCTCGACAAAGTCGGAAGGAATGACAGGATCGGTCGAGACAGCGGGATCAGTAGGCGGAATGACTTGCGGGAGCAAGAAGCCTGAAGTGGGCTCGAATGGAATCCATCCGTATCCCGCGAAATAAACTTCCGCCCAAGAGTGAGCGTCTGAATTACGTACTGTGTACTCGCCTGATCCATTCGGATCCATCACGAGCGTCTCAGGACCGAGCGCTTCCTCCAGCTGTGAGTTCACGCCTGACGTATACCCTTTGACCCAACGAGCAGGAATACCGAGCGTTCTCGTCAAGACGACCATGGCCGTCGAATAGTAATCGCAATAGCCTTCCTTGATCTCGAACAGGAAGCGGTCGACGAAATCGCGACTCTTGCCCTTATTCAGATCCGGGGTGTTCGTATACTTGAACGTTGTTGACAAATATTGTTCGAGCAACTTCACTTTATCGTACAGCGTCGTACCGGAACTAGTCACATCTGCTGCTAATTCCTTCACCCTGGCAGGTACCGTATCCGGTAGCAGCAAGTATTCTTCAAGTGCTCGATTCGCCGTATCTGGCTGCACTTTGCGCAGCTCGGCATCTTCCACGACCGGCACATTCGATACGATGGTATACGTCTCTGGATACGATTGCCGCGTCTTCTCGTCCCACCGTAATTCCTCGAGACGCGAAGCCCATTGCACCGGTGTATAGTTCGTACTGGCCCCGTTATTGATCGTCATTATCTTGTCAATACTGAAAGCGCCAAACAGAACCGGGTATTTCTCTTCCTTGTTAAGCATCGTGATCGTCTGGGTCACTTCGACCGTCTTGAGATTGCTTACATTCAATCGACTGTCCTGTTGAAACCCGGTATCCGGAGTAACGGCCGATACGGGTGCTTTGCTCTCGGAATCACTCTTGACCCAGCCTTTGCCCGTGTACAACGATCTCGTTTCTCCACGCCAGTAGCCGCGGTGCGTCGTGCTGACCGTCATGACAGGAGAATAGTCGAATTCGAAGTTATTGCCGAGCGACGAATCGTTCCGGCTGTAACCGGAAGTCGAGTCGCCCAGTGATAAGGAACCGTTGCCTAATCCTTTGTTGAAAAAGCTAACATCCTCACCCTGCCAGTTTTTCCAAATCGTATAAGGGTCTTTCAATACCGCTTGCACGTTGGGAGCCAGCGTACCGAGGAAAACGATCATCGAGACTAGAAACACGATCGGAACTGCAACAGCCGCTGGGTTCTCCGCCAAGTTGGACCAGCCAACCGGATTTTTCTTCTGCAAGTTGGCGAAGTGATGAATGATGAGCAGGAACAGACCGCACAGAATAGTCATAGCGGCCTGCGGCCATAAGATGACGACACTGTAAGAATCTTTAACCGCGAAGAACAATAAACTGGCTAACATCAGGATGAAGATGCGCCACTTGGCACGAACCCACCAATTCGCCACCCAAAACCCGGCCCAAGCGATCAAGCTGAACCAGAAATAAGGGAGCAGTTGAGCTATGTTGGCGTCGAACCAGTCCATCGCTTCTTTCCAAGAGCCGAGACTTCCTGGTATAAACTCGTAACCAAGCTGTGATTCCAGTACATACAACATCAAACCAAGCTGAATAACTATGCGAAGCAGCCAGTGAATTTTCGGAAACAGCTCGATGAAAAACGTGCAGATTAGCGTTAATTGAACGATAGCGATCGTCTCAGGCAGCCACATTCTGTCTTCCTTCGATATCCACAGGAGAAACTGGAGCAAATATAAGCCAACGAATACGACGGTCAATCGGTCGTACCAATCTTTCAATGCAATGGAACGGTACCAACTGCGATTCATATCAGCCCCGCCCCCCTAGTCCTTGTGTCAAGTCTTCCAGAGATGCGACAGCATAGCCGAGATAGCCCTTCACATGAAGCTGCTTTCTCCAACCTTCCTGATCAGCCAAGGTCTGCTCGATGCTAATCCACATGTGGCAAGGGTTCATCTGTCTCTGATCGATCCAGGATAGTGCTTGAAGCAGCGGTTCCCCGGCCAGAGGAGTGATCAAAGTGAAGAATATGCCAGGAGTGAACTGACGTGAACTATTCTTCAACACTTCCAGTAAGGAGTAAGGTCCGTCTGGCTCCACATCGATCAGATGGTTGCCGATCATCTTGCTCTGCGTGTTACTTAATCGAGGTTCGAACACGTTCGATTCTTTCCCGACGGATACGAGCCCGAGTGCAAGATCCCGGCGAGAGCCGTATTCCAGTAAAGAAGCGGCTACCGATACGGCCAGCTCGAAGTGTTCCTTGTTCTTGTAATGCTTCAGATTCCGGTCGAGCACGATGATTGTTCTGGGTAGCGACTCTCGTTCGAACTCTTTGGACTTCCAAGTTCCTGTCTTCGCAGTGGCGTTCCAATGAATGCGTGACAGCCGATCGCCATAAATATATTCGCGCACGCCGTTAATCTGTGTAGTTTCCCGGTGAGAACGGGTCGATGCCGAATGGTGATGCATGCCACGGAACATCTGATGCAGCTGCTTCCATTCCCGGATATGTACTTTCCGGGGCTGTACGCCGAATGAGTAAGGCAGCGTCATCCTCCCCTTCGACTCGAATAAGCCGAATATATCCTCGGTCGAGCATTCGGTCGATCCGAATTGATAAAATCCGCGGCGAAGTGGAGGCGTCCGGTAAGAAATCTCACCTCTCCGTTTCCAATCCGGGATGAGAAACGATTCGAACAGCTGCTCCTCGCCCCCCTTGCGAATGAGTCGGTCCTTGATCGACACGTAAGGAATCGGCCAGAACCCGGGAATTTGTACCTGAATTTGTACCGCAAGCGTAGTGCCTGCTTCATGCACCGGCTCATGATTGACATTCAGCAGCATCCGTTCCCCCTGTGTCTTGGCTATTCCGCTCCAGCGGCTTAAGGCCAAATACAAGCAAAGGACAGAAACAATGATGAACACCATGAAAGCTAGCTTGCCTCCCTGAAACAGGAGATATAACAAACTGAACACGAAGCTAAGTGATACCCCCCAGAAGCGAGGAGAATATTTTGCCAGTAAACTCATCCCAAATCACCTCGTTTCGCGACAAGTCATTTTTCCATTCGAACAGGCACCCTTACTTGCTGATAGATCGATTCAAACACAGCATCCAGTGTCGTACCCTCAATACGTGCTTCGGAATGAAGAATCATTCGATGACCTAGAACGAACGGCGCAAGTGTCTTAATATCATCAGGAATGACATATTCACGGCCTTGAATGAATGCATAAGCTTTGGCGGCCTGCATGAGCGATAACGTCGCGCGAGGACTGGCACCAAGGAACACAGAAGCATGCTCCCGGGTTTTACGTGTAAGCGATACCACATAATCTGCCACAGCATCATCAACATGAACTTCTCTAACCCGAGTCTGCATCCCCAGAATACGCTCTACGTCTGTGACGGCTTCCAGTTGGTCGACTGGGTGAGAGCTTGCTTGCGTGAATAGCATTTTTTTCTCTGTCTCGTGATCCGGGTAGCCAAGCCCGAATTTCATCATAAATCGATCCAGCTGCGCTTCCGGAAGCACATACGTCCCTTCGAAATCAATCGGGTTCTGCGTAGCCATTAACAGGAACGGATTCGGTAACGGGTGAGCTTCTCCATCAACAGTAATGTGGCGCTCTTCCATCGCTTCCAGCAAGGCGGATTGCGTCTTCGTCGTGGCACGGTTGATCTCATCTGCTAACAGGAAATTAGTCTGAACCGGGCCTGGACGGAATATAAATTCTTCATTCTTCGGATGAAATATAGAAACGCCGGTGATGTCCGTAGGAAGTAGATCGGGATTGCATTGAATACGGCGGAATTGTCCGCTTATCGACTTGGCAAGTGCTTTGATTAACACGGTCTTGCCTGTACCTGGTACGTCTTCTAGTAGAACATGACCACCGGCCAGCATAGCTGTCAGCAGCAATACGATTTCCTGGTCCTTGCCCAAGATGCAGGAGCTTAAGTTGGCTTGAATTCCCTTTAAAAGCCGTACGTCTTCGTTAAACAATGCGTCCATATGATCCTGCTCCTCCTTTTGGTGTATCAGCCGAGTCAGCATACAATATACTCCATTATACAATGGTGTTAATACTATATTACAGGAATTGAAAAATCCCGTATAGTACCCGTCCTTACAGAAAAATTTGTATAATTCAGCCTATTGAAACGATAAATAAGCTTAATCGGTTGTACACCGGTTAGGCTATTTGGCAGCGTAGCGGTTCTTTTTCTTGCAGCGAAGCGATTCCTTATCCATCGTGCAAATGCAAACAACCGCTTCATTGGAAGCGGCTGTATGAACCATGTCGGGACTGACATAAAGATTAAAGGAGGAGCAGTAGGATGACGAGCAGCAAAAAAAGAGCGAGAATCACTATGACAATGTTCGAGCTACGTGATGATTTCATAATGGACTGGGCTCCTATCACTTGTTTCGCGTTTACGCTATCCTATTCAGCAGCCGTGGATGAATAAACCGGACATTAGCCTATTTCATGCGAACAAATGCAGGGAATAACTTCGATTTCCAGGGTGTCCAGGCGCGACGCACCTCTGGTTGGCTCACACTTGTGTCTGGTCTTAGGAAAGCCATCTTCTTGACTGCCTTCTGGGACGAATGTCCCATATCGAGCTTACTTGCCCGTTGTTTCATAGAAGCCAGCCCATCCGGTGCTCCAATCAGTGCATCCAACTTCCAGACCAGATCGAGTTCACCTTCGGCACGTACCGCAACCCCAGCCTGAGTCAGAAACCGAGCGTTATCTTCTTCCTGTCCAGGAAGCGGGCGATATAACAGCATAGGCAGCTGCATCGCGATTGCTTCGGACGTGCTCAAGCCACCAGGTTTCGTAATGACCAGATCCGCCAAGGCCATGTACTCGTCGATATGCTCGACGAACCCTATCGGGAGGATACGATGACGACTATGCTGCGCGAGCTCCGACAATTGCTGGATTCGCTTGTGATTGTGGCCGCAGCATACGACGATTTGCAGGTTGTGGGTTAGCGACTCGCCTTCCAACTGCTTCAGCAGATGCTTGTCAATCATGCCGCATCCGCCTCCCATCATGAGGACTGTAGGCATATCAGCACGAAGACCATGCTTACGCCTCAGCACTTCCATCTCCTGGGTATGGGTAAACCGGCTGCGAATTGGGATACCTGTCACACGGATGCGTTGGGAAGGTACACCTTGCGCCAGAAGCAGGCGGCGTACTTGATCGGACCCAACTAAATATCGATCCGTATGCGGATGCACCCAAAAGCTATGATCCGTATGATCGGTGATCACCGTAATCGACGGCACATCTGTCATCCCCCGTTCCTTGAGCGCGGACATGGCTGCCGCAGCCGATGGGAACGTACTGACTACCAAGGTGGGACGGAGTTCTTCGAGCAATTGCATCATTCTTTGTACGCCGAACTTGGCTAGCCAATGCATGCTGCGTGTGATCATTCCCGGCCGACGCGTCTGCTCGAATAGAAATCCATACACGCTAGGTAAGGCTGACACTCCTTTCACGAACAAGGTTCTGCCTAATTCATGCGTTTGCGGATGCATCCATTCCATGTAATCCACGACATGAACATCCGAGCCAGGGTATTGCTCCTCGTACGTTTCCTTCAGGGCAATTGCTGCTTGCCGGTGACCCTCTCCATAGCGTCCAGTCCATATTAATATCCGTTGGTGTACGGTTCGTTCCATCATTTGACACTCCTCAACCTGCTATATTGAACTACTATTAATTTTTGTTATAGCTTATCTGCTCTTGTTACTATCATCTTACTCCAATAGACAGCCTTCTAAAACCGACTTTGGATCGTATACAAGCTGGACCAAAGTCCAGCTTATTTCCCGGACTTACAATAGGACCCAGCCTGCTGAGATCAAATAGACCTCTAAAAAGGGCTTGACACGGACAAGTATATTCAAATAAAGTAAGAATCATTATACTTTCACAAAACAATGACGGAGAAAAGTAAGCTTGCCAGAACTGATGTACGAAGATGTTATGCGTCAGTTCCGGCCTGTATGTCCTTATCAGGGACGGTGTGTCAGCGACTGAGAGCACACCAAAGGAAACAGCAGCCGAAGTTCACTCCAGAGTGGATTCTTGAACGCCTGCACTCATGCAGGTATGTAGAGGTGATCCGGCCGCACGCCGTTACCGTGCTCAGAGCGAGACGCGTCATTTCTTCAGCAAGCCCACGGGCTAGCCGGATATTCGACGGTCTAATTAGGGTGGTACCACGGTTCCCCGTCCCTTTCCAGGACGGGGGCCTTTTTTGTTTTTACCATACACATATCAGGAGAAGGAGTGGACGAAGATGAGCAACAAAGAATTGGATGCACTACGAGGGCAATTAGACGGGCTGAACAAAGAACTGCTCGACCTGCTATGCAAAAGAGGGGAAATTACGCAACAAATCGCCGTCGTCAAACAAACGCAAGGGATGCCAAAGTATGACCCCGTTCGGGAGAGACAAATGCTGGACGATCTAGCAGCAGCGAATGCGGGACCTTTCGACGAAGCGACCATTCGTCATTTGTTCAAGCAAATATTCAAAGCGTCACTCGATCTGCAGCAGAAGGATCACAAGAAACATCTGCTCGTTAGCCGCAAGCGTCAGACGGAAGACACCATTGTGAAAGCCAAAGACGTTGCCATTGGTGGCGGTGCGCACTTAATGGTCGCCGGTCCTTGTTCCATCGAGAGCTATGAACAAGTCCGGACAGTGGCTGCAGCACTGAAAGCATCAGGCGTTCGCGTCATTCGCGGAGGAGCGTTCAAGCCTCGGACTTCACCCTATGATTTCCAGGGACTTGGCGTGGAGGGGTTGAAGATTCTGAAGGAAGTGGCGGACGAATTCGGCCTGGTTACGATCAGCGAAATCGTCAATCCCGCTCACATTGAGCTCGCCGAACAATACATTGACGTGATTCAGATCGGCGCGCGCAACATGCAAAACTTCGAGTTGCTGAAAGCTGCAGGCGAGGCGAGAATACCCGTGCTTCTCAAACGTGGCATCGCAGCGACGATGGAAGAATTCCTGATGGCCGCTGAATACGTCGTCTCTCGCGGCAACTCGCAAGTTATGCTGATCGAGCGTGGCATTCGCACTTATGAGAAGTGGACACGCAACACGTTGGATATATCGGCAGTGCCGATCTTGAAGCAAGAGAGCCATCTTCCTGTGCTTGTAGACGTGAGCCACTCTACCGGCCGCAAGGATATCGTACTCCCTTGTGCGAAAGCCGCACTAGCAGCCGGAGCCGACGGTATCATGATCGAAGTCCACCCGGACCCCCCAACCGCTCTCTCCGATGCCGACCAACAGTTGACGATCCCGCAGTTTGATCATTTTTTCACTCAATTGAAGCAGTCTGGACTGTTTCACGGCGGTTGAGTCGTCCAGCGATGTCAGCATGCGGCACTTAGGCGTTAGGTTGTGCCGCATCCTGCACATTAGCTGTACCGATCGATTAGCTGCAGCAACGTCCGAACGCTTCACCGCCCCAACGCTATTTTGCGACACTGTAAGTATTTGCCAGTTTTCTGAATCCCCTCTATACTTTATCTAAATCCATATTTTGGCGGAGGGGATCAGTGAACCATGAAAGAAAGGAATGACCTTTTCAAGGAAGAGGAAGATTTTTTCCCCGTAAAAGAAGTGGATTACATCGAGTTGTATGCGGGCAATGCCAAGCAAACGACCCATTTCCTCAGCAAAGGCTTCGGCTTCAAGCCTGTCGCCTACTCCGGCCTGGAAACCGGACAGAAACAGCAAGTATCTTATGTCCTGGAGCAAAATAAAGCGCGGTTCGTCATCACCAGCGCCCTGAGCGACAGCAGTCCGGTCGCGGATTTCATCAAGAAACACGGGGACGGTGTCAAAGATATTGCGCTCAGCGTAACCGATGTGCCTAAGGCTTATCGAGAGGCGGTCTCACGCGGCGGCATTCCCATTCAAGCCCCATACGAATTAATCGACGAGCACGGTACCATTGTCAAAGCCATTATCGGCACATATGGCGACACCATTCATACCCTGATCGATCGGCAGCGGTACAAAGGCTTGTTCGCGCCTTCTTTCAAAGCGGTGGATTTCATGGTCCCACACGAGCCCAGCGGCTTGATCGGAATCGATCATATCGTCGGCAATGTGGAACGGATGGAAGAATGGGTGTCCTATTACGAAAAGGTGATGGGCTTCAAGCAGATGATTCACTTCGACGATGAAGACATCTCCACTGAATATTCCGCGCTCATGTCCAAAGTGATGCACAACGGCGGCCGGATCAAGTTCCCGATCAACGAACCTGCGAATGGCAAACGCAAATCGCAAATCCAGGAATACCTCGACTACTACAACGGCCCCGGCGTTCAGCATGTAGCCATTCTAACGAACGATATCGTGCAAACGGTAACGACCCTCAAAGCAAACGGCATTGATTTTCTCGATACTCCGGATTCGTATTACGACATGCTCCCTTCCCGCGTAGGGGCGATTGATGAACAAATCGAACAACTGCAGCAGCTCAAAATATTAGTCGATCGCGATGAAGAAGGGTACTTGCTGCAAATATTCACCAAACCGATCGTGGACCGGCCGACATTATTTTTTGAAATTATTCAACGTAAAGGGGCACTCGGTTTCGGCGAAGGCAACTTCAAGGCGTTGTTCGAATCGATTGAACGCGAACAGGCACGTCGAGGCAACTTGTAACCGGTATTAGCGGCTGTTACCGGAAAGGATGTGACATTACACTTATGATGATCGAACCGCACACGCTCCCTTGGCAGGATGCCTACAAGCTGCTCATTGGGTCCGTCCTGCCACGCCCGATTGCCCTCGTCTCGACGGTCGATGCGGAAGGAACCGCTAACTTGGCCCCCTTCAGCTTCTTCACCGCCATCTGTGCCGAACCGATGCTCGTGTGCTTCGCCCCTATGCTTAGAGGCGGCGACGGCCATCGCAAGGATACGCTGAACAACATCCTGCAGACGAACGAATTCGTCATCAACATCGTGAGCGAACCGTTAGCCGCTCCGATGAATGCATGCTCGAGAGAGTATCCGCCGGATGTGGATGAGTTTCTTCAATCCGGTCTGAGTAAAGCACCCAGCTTTATCGTCAAACCTCCCCGCGTGGAACAAAGCCTCATCCACTTGGAGTGTGTGCTCGAACAAGCGCTGCACTTCGGCGACACACCGGGGGCGGGCAGTCTTGTGATCGGCCGGGTCGTGATGCTGCATATTCGGGATGAGCTCTACCAGAATGGAAAAGTCGACATCGCACTGCTTCAGCCCCTCGGCCGGATGGCCGGACAAATCTTCACCAGAGCAGTCGCGGATACGTTCGTTCTAGAGCGGCCTGCGACCCCTGGTAAAGGAGTGGACGGCCGATGAAATTCGTTACATTTCAGAGGCCGGATGGGCAGCTAAGGGCGGGGTGGCTGCGCGACGGCCGCTGGATCATAGATATGCACGCCGTCAGCGGCGGGACCCTTCCTGCCGATCTGGTACATTTCCTCACGCTTGGACACAAAGGATTTCTGGAAGCCGAACAGCTTGACCGGCACGATCAGGATGCTAATGACAGCACGGATGATAGTGCCGTGTTCGAGTTGGGAAAGGTCCGATTACTTGCTCCCTTGCCCCATCCCCCCAGCATCCGCGACTTCTATGCGTTCGAGCAGCATGTCAAGCAAGCAAGAGCACGTCGTGGGCTAAGCATGGTCCCCGAGTGGTATGAGCTCGCCGCTTTCTACTTCACCAACCACCGCGCCGTAATCGGTCCGGAGCAACCCGTTCATCGCCCGGCCAAGAGCCGGAAGCTCGATTATGAGCTGGAGATCGCCTGCGTGATCGGCCGCGAGGGCCGCAATATAAAAGCCGCAGAAGCGGAGGATTGGATATTCGGCTTCTGCATTCTGAATGATTGGAGCGCCCGAGACATCCAAGCAGAGGAAGTGAAAATCGGCTTAGGCCCGGCTAAGGGTAAAGATTTTGCCACTTCACTCGGTCCATGGCTCGTCACGAAGGATGAGCTGGAGCACTACCGGACAGTGGACGGCAGTCGTTACGATCTGGAAATGACCGCCAACGTCAATGGCCAGCAATTATCCCGCGGCAACCTGAAAGACATTCATTATTCGTTCGCTCAGATGATTGAACGGGCGTCCGAGGAAGCCACGCTGTATCCCGGCGATGTGATCGGCACGGGGACGGTAGGCACGGGATGTATTCTAGAGCTCGGCGAAGAGACGCACCGCTGGCTGGAACCCGGGGATACGGTGGAGCTGTTCGTCACAGGTCTCGGTAGCCTGCGGAATGTCGTTCAAGATAGCAGTGGATAATAGTTTTTGGCCATGCATCGGCCATAGCTGTCTCATCTGTAGACGAGTTAGACTATTAATTCGAAAGGGGTACACGACATGCCTTATTATGCAGAGCGAGGGATACTCCCTCCCAAGAGACATACGGCATTCCGAACACCCGACGGCTCGCTATACCGCGAGCAAGTAATGGGAACGAAAGGCTTTTCCGGCATCCAATCGATCCTCTATCATCTGCATCCTCCTACAGCTGTTCTCAGTTCCTCGCTTCATGGTGCTTACTATCCCGAGTTTGAGCAGCAGGATGCATTGCGTCACCGGCATTTCCGCACCCGCTTGTTCGATCCTGATGGAGATGCGATTACAGGCCGGCGATATGTGCTTGGCAATGATGATATTCTGATCGGCATTATTCAACCCGAGCTGCAGATGGACTACTATTACCGCAACGGAGAAGGCGATGAATTGTTATTCGTTCACTTCGGTACTGGCCGCTTGGAGACGCAGTTCGGGACGCTGGAATACCGTAAGGGAGACTACATCGTCATTCCGATCGGAACTATCTATCGGCTGGTATCCACTCAGCCAAGCAAATTTCTGCTAGTGGAGACGACAAGCTGGATCACAACTCCCAAACGGTACAGCAACGAGCACGGACAGCTGCTGGAGCATAGCCCCTACTGTGAACGAGACATGCGCTTGCCTGTATTGCCCGAGCCACGATCCGACAAGGGGATGTTCGAGGTCCGCACGAAAGCCCGCAACATGCTGCATTCGATCGTACTGGACCATCATCCTCTCGACGTTGTCGGCTGGGACGGTTATTTATATCCATGGATTCTGAATATAGAAGATTTCGAGCCGATCACAGGACGTATTCACATGCCTCCTCCCATTCATCAAACGTTCGAGGGGAACAATTTCGTCGTCTGTTCGTTCGTGCCAAGAATGTACGATTACCATCCTATGTCAATTCCCGCTCCCTACTTCCATAGCAACGTGGATAGCGATGAGGTGCTGTATTATGCCGACGGCCATTTCATGAGCCGCAAGGGTATTGAGGAAGGCTCGGTAACGCTGCATCCGGCAGGCATCCCTCACGGACCGCATCCCGGAAAGATCGAGCTTAGTATTGGACAAAAAGAAACGCAGGAGCTCGCCGTTATGATCGACACGTTCCGCCCTCTTCAAGTTGTAAAGAGCGTACAATCATCGGAGGATGAGACCTACATGAGAAGCTGGATTGAAGCCTGATTCGGGGTTGACTTGTAATAACATCGCCACATACAAAAAAAACGCCACCTAATAGGCAGCGCTGATTGCAATGACTTATTTTCCTTTATTGTACCGATCTACTGCAGTCTTATATACTTTCAAATAATCCGCTTGCCCCATGTTCTTCACGGTGTTGACATACTTGTCCCACTCGTCGAATGAAGCCGTCCCGTTAATGAACTTGGCCTCCATCTCGCCGATGTAAGTATGGATGTCGCTGCCCTTCGTCTTCATGAACTCGGTCTCTTCTTCCGTGTAGTTGAAGTTGTACCACAGCTCCTTGATCGCGTTCGGTTGTGCTTTCTTCCCGGCTTCGACCGATTCCGGCAACGTCTCCGAGCCTTTGAAATATTTCTCCTGCACGTAACCCGGGTAGCTGCCACCCATCCACGAAACGTATTTCGTAAGCGCCTGGTCCATAGTCAATCCGTTCGGATTCTTCTTGATCTCGTCCACGAACTCCAGCTTACCGTCCGACGTTTTCGTGTAGCTCTCGCCTTCCTTGCCCATGAAGTAGAACGTTGCTCCCTCATCCCCGTAGAAATAATCGATCCAACGAATAGTCGCTTCTGGATTTTTGTTCTTATCGGTCAATACGAATGCGCCTGGCCATACCATCGGAACTTTGATTTGTGTATACAGTTGATCACCATGAGGTCCCTTCAGAGCACCTAGACCGAAATAATTTTCCCCGTTGAACTGCGTCTTCGGATTCGGATTGATCGTTGCGCCCAGTAACTTTTTGCCTCCCTTGGCATAGAGCGCTGTACCGTTCTGAGTGAATATTTCTTTATCGATCAACCCTTCACTGTACAGCTTGTTCACGTATTGCAGCAGTTCCTTGAAATTTTGCGTCGTGCGGTAGAAGCGGAGGTCGTTCGTCTTCGGATCAACATCGACGAATTTGTGTCCCAACCCTCGCGTCCCTACTCCCCAGGCACCCATCAATTGATCAAACAAAGGTCCGATACCCGTGCCGCTATATGGGATTTCGTCCGCCTGTCCATTGCCATTCAAATCGGTAGTCTTCACAGCTTTCAAATAATTGTACAAGTCCTCAGTCGTCTGCGGTTCCTTCATATTCAGCTTTTCCAACCAATCCTTCTTCACCCACAGTGGTGTCCCGATCAACATAGGGAGAAATTCCGGATTATAAAAGGAAGGGAATGAATAGATGTTACCGTCCGGCATCGTCAAAGCTTTACGTAAATCCGGGTATTTCTCCATCAGCTTCTTGAAATTCGGGGCATACTGATCGATAAGATCATTCAGCTTCAAGAACACGCCCTGGCTGCCATATTTCATCAGATCCGAAGCCGGGACTCGAGCCGAATACAACGCATCAGGGTAGTCGCCATTCGCTAACGCCAAGTTGCGTTTCTCCGTCAAGTTTTCCATCGGCACATATTGAAAGTTAACTTTAACATTGGACATCTGGGCGTATTGTTTCCATACTAATCGATCCTCGAACTTGTTGCTCCCGTTCGTTGCCGCCAAGCCTGTCATGAACGTCAGCTCAACCGGATCCTTCACGATTGGAAAGCCGCTTGTATTCAAGTTAGTCGGCGCTGTTGTACCCTGCTTCTTAGTATCCCTTGTTGTTGAATCCGATTTGGCGCAGCCAGCCACCATACTTACAGCTAGTACAGATGATAAGGAGATTGTTGCTAGTCGTTTGAATTTCATGTTTCTTTCCTCCTACCACATTGTGGTTATTATCTATATATGCTAATAGGGACGTTATCCCTTTATAGCTCCAATCATGACACCTTTGACAAAATACTTTTGCAAGAAAGGATAGAGCGCCAAGATAGGCAAGTTCGCGACAACAACCGCAGCGTACTTGATCAATTCCTCGTCCATGATCGTCTTCGCATGTGAGGCATCACCGACGTTCGTCATCTGCTCCATCTGCCCCTGGATCAAGATTTCTCTTAAAATGAGTTGCAGGGGGTAGTCGCTTCGATCCGTCAAGTAGATCATCGCGTTGAAGTAGGCATTCCAATGGCCGACGCTATAGAACAAGATCATGACTGCGACAATCGGCATCGATAAAGGCAGCACAATCCTCCACAATATCCGCATATCCGAACAGCCGTCGATCGAAGCCGCTTCCTTCACTTCATTCGGTATGCTGGATTGGAAGAACGTACGCATAATGATGATGTTCCAGACCGAGACGGCGTTCGGAATGACCAGCGCCCACATCGTGTTCGTCATACCCAGTTGCTTAATAAGCATATAGGTCGGAATGAGTCCTCCACTGAAGTACATCGTGAACACCATCAACGCCATTAGAACATTACGTCCAGCCATATCTCGCTTGGATAGCGGGTAGGCCGCCATGATCGTCATGACTAGATTGATAGCCGTACCGACCACAGTATATAGTATGGTGTTGCCATAACTCGTTAGCAGGTCCTTATTGTCCAGCACTTTCTTATAGCCGGCGAACGTCAACTCCTTGGGCAGCAGCCACATCTCCCCATTCAGAACATGGGCAGGATTACTGATCGAGGCGCTAATGACGAATACCAACGGATACAACACTAGCAAGGATAAAAGTGCGAGTAGTGTGATGTTGATCGCTTCGAACCATTTGTCACCTAATGTGCGGGTTTCCATGTACAGATCTCCTTTACTCTTCATGCAAGCTGAAGGCTTACCATAGACTGACTTGACTGACTTTTCTCGCGATGCGGTTCACGATGATTAGCAAGATGAAATTCACGATTGAATTAAACAGACCGACTGCCGCCGAGAAGCTGTATTGCGCCCCCAGTATCCCGCTGCGATATACGTATGTAGAGATGACGTCGGAGCCTGCCATGTTGAGCGAATTTTGCATCAGGAACACTTTCTCGAAGCCGACGCCCATAAGTGATCCCACATTCAGAATGAGCAGGATGACGATCGTCGAACGAATGCCCGGCAAGTTGATGTGCCAGATGCGCTGTAATCTCGATGCACCGTCGACTCGAGCTGCCTCATGTAGTTGCGGGTCGATTCCGGCTAATGCCGCCAAGTAGATAATCGAGCTCCAACCCATCTGCTGCCATACACCCGACAACACGTAGATCGACTTGAACCATTCTGGCTTCGTCATGAAAAATATCGGTTCGCCGCCCAGTGCCTGAATTGCCATATTGACTAACCCACTTGTAGGGGACAGGAACATCATAATCATGCCAACAACGACGACCGTGGATAAGAAATGCGGTGCGTACGTGACCGTCTGCACGAATCGGCGAAAGCCGCTGTTGCGTACTTCATTGAGCATAAGTGCGAGCAGGATTGGGATCGGGAACCCGACGACTAGCTCGAACAAGCTGATCCCGAGTGTGTTTTTGATCAGTCTCCAGAAGAAATAGCTATCAAAAAATCGCTCGAAGTGTTTGAATCCGACCCACGGGCTACCCCAGATTCCTTTGGTTGCGATAAAATTTTTGAATGCGATTTGCACGCCGTACATGGGCCAGTAATGAAACACGATGAAATAGATCACAACTGGGGTAATGAGTAGGTACATTTGCCAATTTTTGCGAAAGGCTCTTACAATCGCATTTGGTTTGGTAGCTCTAGCTGGTTTGCTTCTTAGTTGGGCTTGACTATGCATCACTTCTCTACCTCCAAAATGGTTTTAATTACATATTTTTACATTTAAGGCATGCAAAAAAGACGATTCTATTCCAAAGTTATAGAGTACCTCCCTAGACTTGCAGAAGCAGCCTATTCACTTCGGTTATATCCTCGTCTCCAACCAAAGCATCCTATGAACATGTAAGTAATAGCTTAACGCCGAATTGTTAGGACAGCATCAACGTGATGTATAGATTTTGTAAAGGTATTCTATTCGTTATGGTGTTTACTTGATCGATTGATTAATATGGATCTGCCTGCTTCCCTGCTTGTTCAGCCTTTCTTACCGCTTGATCCGCCTCAGCACTGCCGGTATGTTCCTTTGCTTCACGCCTGACTTTCATCAAAGTATCTGACACACGTCGTCCGTATTCTGCATCCGCATTCGTGAAGTGCTTGATCATCCGGTTCTGGATTTCAGAATTGCACACCTTCAAGGCATCCACCAAATTACGCACCAGCTCGTCTTGCTCCCACTTCTCGAACGCCCGGTATGTGTCGCCCGCTTGTCCGAAATCATTGGTCTTCTCCAGCTTCTGCCTTACTAGATTCGCTTCGTAGCGAGGCTTGTGCTCTGCTCCTGTCGGAGGTGCTTCATGGAGTCCACCTAGCACAGATGGCTCGTAATTCACGTGTGGATTCTGATCCGGCGCCCTGTCCACCTTGAAGGCCATCTGCCCATCTCTCTGATTCGTAGCAACGTGTGTCTTGGGTGCATTGATTGGCAATTGCAAGTAGTTCGTCCCAACCCGGTGACGCTGTGTATCCGAGTAGGAGAATGTGCGGCCCTGCAGCATCTTGTCATCGGAGAAATCGAGACCGTCCACAAGAACACCTGTCCCGAACGCTGCTTGTTCCACCTCGGCGAAATAATTGTCAGGATTGCGGTTCAGTACCATTCGTCCAACAGGCAAAAATGGGAACTGCTCTGCTGGCCATAATTTCGTATCATCCAGTGGATCGAAGTCAAGTTCAGGGTGCTCGCCATCGTCCATAATCTGAACACAGAGTTCCCATTCCGGGTACTCACCTCGCTCAATCGCTTCGTACAAATCTTGTGTGGCGTGGCTGTAATTGAGCGAAATGATCCGATCCGCTTCTTCCTGAAGCAGGTTCTTAATCCCTTGGTTGATCGGTTCCCAATGGTACTTAACCAGCACTCCCTCCCCCTCTTTGTTGACCCACTTGTAAGTGTTCACACCAGAACCTTGCATCTGCCGATAATTGGCCGGAATCCCCCAGGGCGAGAACAGGAAAGTAACCATGTGCGTGGACTCCGGGGTCTGGGACAGGAAATCGAACATCCGCTCCGGGTCGTTCACATTCGTTACAGGATCTGGCTTGAAGGAATGCACCATATCGGGGAACTTGATTGGATCGCGGATGAAGAAGATCTTCAGGTTGTTGCCCACTAAGTCCCAATTCCCATCCTCCGTATAAAATTTCACCGCAAAGCCACGAGGGTCCCGTAATGTCTCCGGGGAATGCGCGCCGTGCACCACGGTGGAGAATCGGACAAACACGGGTGTTTGTTTGCCTTGCTCTTGAAATAGCTTGGCCCTCGTATACTTCGATACCGGCTCTTCGCCCACATTTCCGTAAGCTTCGAAGTACCCGTGAGCGCCAGCACCACGTGCATGTACGACACGTTCGGGAATTCGCTCCCGGTCGAAATGCGAGATTTTCTCGATGTAATGGTAGTTCTCTAATGTAGTTGGCCCTCGGCTGCCTACCGTCCTCACATTCTGGTTATCCTTGATCGGATGTCCTTGGCGATTCGTTAGTGTTAGATGATCGTTTTGATTGTCATTCATGCGTGGATGGCTCCTTTGCTGCAAATTTTCATTGGTATTATTGGCGAATATTGGAGTCAATATGCAAATGAACTGCTAGTCAAATCTGGTTCGCGACTATATAATGGAGTAGAAGAGACGAAGAACGTCCCGTTCCATTCTAACGAGTGGAACCGGGACGTTTTCTATTTGTTAGGGGGCTGGGGTAATGAGTTTTKATGAAATGCATGCCGCTTTTATCAAGTATCATCTAAATCGTAGAACTGGGGAGCGCCGCGGGAGACTTGAGCGGGGGCATCAACACGGCGAAACGTTGTTCCTACGGAATGCATGGTGGCCATTGTTGGGACACTTCGAGCAGTTGCATCCCGAATATGAAGTACTTGATTGGCGGGGCAGATCGTATTTTGCTGATTTTGCTTGGCTGTCTGAGTCTGGTCTCGTGAAGCTCTTGTTTGAAATCAAAGGGTATGCTGCACACGTTCGCGGGATGGATCGAAACAAATACTGCAATGAGCTGAATCGAGAAACGTTTCTGCGTGCCATGGGGTACCAAGTCATCTCATTCGCCTATGATGATGTCGAACAGCGGCCCGAACTATGTATCACGTTGCTGCGTATGGTGTTAAGTCGTTATCAATCGAGCCAACCTCCAGTTTCTCGAGCGCTGCTGGCGGAGAGAGAGATCATCCGGTTCGCGATCACTCTAGCTCGGCCACTTCGCCCGATCGATGTGGAGAAGCATTATGATGTGGACCACAAGACAGSGGTTCTGATGCTCACCAAGTTGTGTGCGAAGGGCTGGCTGAATCCTTCTCAAAGCGGCAAGGGAGAACGTGTAGTCCGATATGAGCTGGCGCGTGGTATGCTTGATTACTTGGACTAAGTTAGGCCGTGCTCGGCTCGGGTTTGGGCTTGGCTCGAGTTTGGCTCGTGCTGGGCTCGGCGCAACTTGAACTAACAGGAAAACCTCCTGTTATTTCTGGTATTTGAGTAAATTTATTCTAATTAACAGGAAAACCTCCTGTTAATTTTGCCGAATTCACCGAATTCTCATCAAATGGCTGAATTTACCGGGAGGTTTTCCTGTTATTTGTCGATTTTGAGAGAATTCGCTTAAAATAACAGGAGGTTTTCCTGTTAGTAAAGGTGAGTGAAGGAAGAAACTTTAATCTCTCAACAGTTCAGATATGAAAAGCCAATTAGTCTCTATAGTCCGTTGGTTGGTTAGTTTGAATTGATCAATAGCTCAGTTAGCTCAATTAACATGGTTAGCTTGGTTAGCTAAGTTAACTTGATTAGCTCAGTTAGCTCAGTTAGCTCGGTCAGCACGGTTAGCTCAGTTAGCTCAATTAGCTCAATTAGCTCAATTAGCTCGACAAAGACTTAACTGGACTTGCATGACTCTTCTCTACAGACACGGCAAGTCACAACAAATAGACCGCGCTCGTGTAAACGAGGCGGTCCAAGTATGAAAAGCAAACAACCCTTACAACGAAACTACTTGCCCTCCCGGTATCTCCACAACATCATTCCCCGCGCTAACCCACACAGATATAGCAGACGGGTTGTGGATGAAGCGCCCCGACACCGAGAATCTCAGCTGCTCCACAGCTTTCATATAAGCTACTATATCGGCGTTCGTCGCATACCAGATATCATCTCGGCCGCCAACCAGCTCACCGAACTGATCGAGCAACTCCCAATTATTGTCGTTATCGAATTCATAACTGTGACCCCACACGTAGAGCAAATGCATACGGCTATGGCGCGGCTGTAGCTCGACGAAGCTCTTGCCTTGCTCGACCATCTGCTTGTGATGGCAAGTAGGATCCCAGAGCAGCAAGTTCGACGGCATCCGGTATGTTCCATGACTGTTAGTCGTTCGAGCATACTCGATACCGACAGCAGGAAGCGTCTGTACGACGCGGTCACTCCAATTCCCGAACGGGTAACTCATACCTCGTACCGGATACCCGACTAGCGCTTCCAGTGCAGCCCGATCCTCCATGAGCTCCATCACGATCCGATCCGGCGGCGTTTGATCAAGGAAAGGGTGACGAACTGTATGAGCCGACACTTCATGGCCCTGGAACAAATCGGCCACCTCTTCGGCAGCTACAAAATGATCCTTACCAAGATTGCCAGAGTTCAGATGAAACGCACTCTTCAATCCATATGTATTCAGCTTCTCTACTAATCTTCGGTCTTGCGTCCGGCCATCATCAAAGCTTAAGGTCAATGCCTTGGACTTCCCCCCAGGGAAGCGATCATAACGAATATGCATGTCTCTCACTCCTCTTATCGATTACGGTATCATCAGGTTGCACATAGTTGTCTTGTCCACTATATCACGCCTGCCGTATCACCGAAAACAAAAAAAATCCCGAAGCCGTATCGACGGCACCCGGGATTGGAGCTCACTTATTCTGATAGATTACGCATTCTTGCTAGCAGGTACTTTCGCAAAGTGAGTAGCAACCTTGCGAATTGCTGCTACAATTTCCTCGATATCCTGCTCGGTAAAAAATTCGTTCACACCAAAGCGGATTGCTGTCTTCAAGATCGCTTCGGCATGCGGGCAATCGCCTTCGTTATAGGAGACGTCCGTTAAGTCGAACGGGAAATGACTACCCAGATAGGCTTGTCGATTCTGGAACATCGGCTGCATGTACATCACGTTGTTAATATAACCAGCCTGGTTCGGAATACCTTCAGCAGCCAACGCCTCATGAAACTGTTGACGTGTGCAAGTTAATTGAGATTCGTCGATACGCATCATGTAGAACCAGTAAGAGCTGTAATTGCCTTCTACCACCTTGTGTGGCTCGATGCCCGGCAAGCCGCTGATCCCTTGCGAGATACGGTCGCCGAACTTGTGACGCTGCTCACAAATCCACGGCATCTTCTTCAATTGCGCAATCCCGACTGCTCCTTGCAGCTCAGTCATCCGATAGTTTGGAGCCAAGTAGTTTAGATCCTTTTGCACTTGATCGCCGAACCGCTTGAAGTTTTTGTCCGCGAATGCATGCGTCGTCAAGTAATCTTGCTCGTTGCCCGAATTGACTGTTACAATACCACCATCACCCGTCGAGATGTGCTTGAAATCGTTCGTGCTGAAGCAGCCGTAATCGCCAATCGTACCAGCCAAGCGACCTTTGTATTTGGTCAAATAGCTCTGTGCGCAATCCTCGATCACTTTCAGATTGTGCTTGCGTGCGATCGCCATGATCGGATCCATATCAGCTGGATTACCTGCCAAGTGCACAACAACAATCGCCTTCGTGCGTGGGGTAATGCGCGCTTCAATCGATTGCGGGTCCATGTTATATGTGTTCGGATCGAGATCGGCGAATACCGGAATGGCATTCTGGTATAAAATCCCGATCAACGTTCCTTGATCCGTAATCGGGCTCGTAATCACTTCGTCGCCGACTGTAATACCTGCCGCGCCAAGTGCAACGTGAATCGAAGCAGTACCGGATGACGTGGATACACTGTATTGGACCCCATACAACTCATTGAAGTCGCTTAGAAACTTCTTGACCTTGTGTCCGAAATGGTAGAATAGCGTATTCTGCTCCAGCGCTTCTAGCAATTCCTTAGCCTCGTCCAGTCCAAAACGCTTGCCTGTACCGAAAGGTGTAGTCTTCGTCTTAGTTCCGCCTAGAATGGCCAATTGTCCATTACTCATCACGCGTATCTCCTTTGTAATCACAATTTTGCCTTCATTATAGCCCCAGACAAAAACGGTTACGCGCCATTTTGTATAGGAAAATAGGTCAAAAATTGCTACAATACAAGTTAGAAACGACTAGCACCAAAAGTTCCCCTCAAGGAGTGTTCGTTATGACAACCTTCCCCATCTTCCAGGACAGCGTGCGTCTGAATATGTTCAAAAAAGGAGAACTCCCTTTATTCATGAGGCATTACAACCTGCTGAACGGATACCCGAATCATCATCATGAATTCGTCGAGTTGTCGCTAGTCACAGCGGGTAGTGGAACGGGAGTCATTAACGGAGCAGAACATCGTATGAAACCGGGCAGCATCTGCCTGTTGCTACCGCATCATCTGCATGCCATGAAGTTGGAAGAGGGACAGTATTTGCAAAAATTCACTTGCATGTTCGATTTGAACTTACTATTCCAACCGGAGTTCGCTGAGATTGGCCAATGGCTGTCCAAGCTTTCCGACGAGCTGACGCCGTTCTACGATATGCCCGATGAATCATTCGAATCAATCAGCACCGTTCTCTACTCCCTGCTACATGAGTACGAGTCCAACAGGCTGGGCAAACAAGGGGTTATGCGCATCAAACTACTCGAAACGATCTACCATTTCTTCCGCAGCCACCCAGGATTTTATCAATTCCCTCAACCGACAATCTCGCAACCGATGGAATGGGAGTTTATCAAATACGTCAACACGCACTTCATGGAGGAATCCTTGTCGCTTGAGCATGTGGCCGATCGGTTCAACGTCAGCGTATTCGTCGTCCGTAATTCGTTCAAGCGATTACTAGGCAAAAACTTCCTTGAATATTTACACCTGCTGCGCATTCGTCGGGCGTCCAGCCTGTTGGCAGCCACAGATATGTCCGTAGCGGAAATCGCCTACGATGTGGGTTTCTCGTCCATACGTTCCTTCACTCGTGTGTTCAAGGAAACGAACGGAATGAGCGCTACCGACTACCGAATCGCCAATAGCGCAACCGATTAGCTCCCTCCACAAAACAGGCGAACATCGCCCGAACCGAATGCAAATACTGCTCGCCCGAGGTTTCGAATTCATTCCCCGAACGCAGACCGTCAATAAAATGCTGTTGGGTTGCGATCGCACCGCCTCCCTTCCAGCCGTCACTCGGGATAACATACATCATGTTGGAGCTCAATGCCGCCCCGCGGCGTAACCCATATACCGCCGTTCTCATCGAGTCTCAGCATGCCCTCAGTACCTTCGACCGTCATCGTCCCATAAGTCGGGCATCGTACTTGCTCTACATAGGTCACCCGATTCGCATCATACAACCCCGTCACGCCGCTACTAAAATTTAAGTGAACAATCGCCATATCTTCTCCGCGAATCCGTTTATTGACAGTCTTGATCTGACAACAAAAACAACAACAACGAGGGCTGTCCCCCTTGGTCGATTAAGACCTGGGAACAACCCGTTAACTGTTCATGCCTATCTAATTCGTCTTCTTGCTACCAAGCATACGCCTTAGGAGCGTCGCCTCCTGGTCCTGGGAAAAGTACATCTAACTGCTTCAATACTTCTTCCTCTAGCTTGATCTTAACCACACGCAGAGAGTCCTGGAACTGTGCCAGTGTACGTGGTCCGATAATAGGTCCTGTCATTGCTGGATGGATGAGCGTCCAAGCTAACGCGACATTAGCCTCGCTCTCACCGAGCTCCTTACAAAGCTTACTGTAAGATTCCAATTGGCTCCGGCGTTGCTCGGCACGGGCCTGATTACGTTCACCTCGGGAGCCTTGAGCTGGGTTCAAAGCGTTCCCGCCTAGCAGCCCTCCGTCAAGCGGACTCCACGCAATAACCCCTATGCCGAATTCTTCAGCGGCCGGCAGTACTTCCAGTTCGGGCAATCGGCACATCAAGCTATATTTGTGCTGCTCCGATACTAGTCCGAGGAAATGCCGGTTTTTGGCTTCATACTGCGCCTTCACCAAATCCCGACCTGCGAAATTGCTCGCTCCGACATAGCCGATCTTCCCTTGATATACTTGAATCCGGAACGCTTCCCACAATTCTTCCCACTGTACGCTCCGATCTACGTGATGCATCTGATACAACTCGATATGATCCGTCTGCAAACGCTTGAGTGATCCTTCTAAGTGACGGCGAATCCTGTAGGATGACAACCCCCGAGCATTAGGACCATCAAGCGGGTCCTCCATATCTCCGAACACCTTTGTTGCTAACACGACTCGTTCCCGACGTCCTCCGCCTTGGGCGAACCAGCGACCGATGATTTCCTCCGTCTTCCCTTTCGCTCCCGCGCCACCATAGACGTTCGCCGTATCGAAAAAAGTAACGCCAGCATCCAAGGCAGCATCCATTATCCGGAATGCTTCTTTCTCATCCGTATCGACACCGAAGTTCATCGTCCCCAAGCAAAGCCTGCTCACCTTCAACCCTGAACGTCCCAAATACGTGTACTCCACGAGAAACTACCTCCTACTGAATCGGATTTGATTCCATTGCCTGCCTTACACACAGAATGTTACACCATTCCTATAACTATAACATGGTTCTACAGTCATAGATTGTGAGTCAGCTCCCCCTTACTTCTAAGGGTGGGTATTCCCCCAGGCGATATCCAGACATCACAAGATCCGAGGAAGGATGCGCTTAACCGCCGCCGTTATCTGCTCCGCGTACACCGCATCACCGCCAGGCATGCCTAAATGGGTATCATCCCAACTCCACTTCGCGGATGCGACTGCTACTTCGATTCGGGCGCCAGGAGGCGGAACGTCCCGCGTGAAGGCGAGTCGAGACGGTATAAAGCGATACATCATCTTCGGGTTGCGGCTGCGGCCGTCCCAATTCGCAATCGTCATGTCCGCGTCCTCCAGGTCGGGACGGAAGGTAATGGCATAACCGCCTTCGATGCGGCATCCGTGGCCATAACGTTCCTTGCCGTCCACGACGACCGACCAATGGCGGTTCATCGTGCCTGTCGCTGCGCCGATCTCCTGACTCGATGCCGTTAGAAGTTCATACTGCGATACCCCTGTCGATATGACCGACGATTCTGCGCCGATATAGACGGGGGTGTCGTGTCTCTGCGCATATTGCCATTCCAACAGCGGGCGATAGATTGGAATAAGCTCCAGTCCCTGTTCATGCGCAAGCTGTCTGAGCTTCTCCGGGTAACCGATCAATAGCCGTGTATAGAAATTACACATCCCCGTCTCCACCAGGGTGATGACCACATCCGGATTGACAGCCCGAATAGTAGCGATCATGCGGGTCAGCCGTTCGGCGAACCCATCGATGCGCTTGATGCGCGCCGTCTGCCCAACGAATGCTTGTACATCCAAGAGGATACTAGTAGGCTCGAGCAGATCGATGAATGTCGCAGTGCAACACTGTTCATCCCAATGCTCGATAATCCGAGCCAGCACATTCCGGTTATCGCCGAAGTAATCACCGATAAGAACAAGATCGCCCGGCTTCACGCCGCAGAAGGAAGCATTCGTGCGATCAAAAGTGACGCTCCTCTCCGAGACGGCTGCTACGATTAACTCGGCTGTCTCAACATCGTAACGATTCATGCCTGCGAAGCGGCATTCCTTGAGCCACAGTGCAGGAGTACGAAGCAGCTCATCCTTCGACACGCCTGCGATATGACGTGAGGCGACGAAGCCGTTCCCCTCGTCCCAATCATCGTTCGTTCCTAGTCCCAGAATGACGATGTCGGGCTTCCAGGCCGCAAGACGCTCCGCGCTGCGCAGTCCGGGATCGGAGTTGAACAGCTTGGTTGTCCACCCTCCGATTCCGGCATTCATTAGGTGGTGATACCTATTCGTCGCCATATTGACGATTAGCCCCGGTTCATGTTGCGATTGTTCTGCGCCGGGGGCTTGTCCAGGCCCCACAATTCTTAGCTCGAACACACGCTGGACGCGACCGGCGAACCGCCAAGTTCTCACCGCTCGGCTGTCGCTCTCACGGTAATCTAGGCCGCTGCTAACAGGTACCGGGCGCGCAGGATCATAGGCGATCCCGCCATCGCCGAAGCGGCTCTCAAGCGGCGAATCCAGCCGTTCCTCTATCTCCCCGACCGTAGTCTTAGCATAAGCGACCGACTCACCGTAGCTGTACGATACATCGATGACCGTTCCCTCCGGAGGCGGCTCACGGAACCACAATGCATGGCTCACTACGGGACGGTCGTTGCCTTCCGACACGTAGCGTCGAATGACCATCCACTCGTGCGCTTCGGGGAACACGGCCCCGTAACCGCGCACATTGAGCGCGCCAGCCGTTACTCGGCCGTCGACGAGCACCTGGTGCCCGAAGGTGAACGGGCGCCCCAGATCGAATCGCGTCGTCTCCCCATCGCCGACGAACCGAAGCTCCGCTGCGCCGACAGTCGCCTCAGCCACAGCACTAGGTCCGTAATCGAACGTATCGTACAACTCTCCGTCTACATACAGCCCGACCGCGGCCGAAGCCCCGCCGCGCTCCGCAGCCAGCACGACGCTCAGCTCGTCACCCACAAGCTCGAAGCGCACTGCGCTTCCCTCGCCAAGCAGCTCCAGCGCCTCGCCGCTGTAGAACTTTCGGCTCTTCCGTACGCGCGATCGGCCGACCACGGTCATCTCCGCCGCCAGGATCGTCTCTGCATACTGCGTGCGCATTAGCGTAGCGACCGTACCGACGAAGCCGTCGTCCAGCATACCATCGCCCCAAGTAATACTGTCTCCCGCGAAGGCGACACGCAGAGCTCGATCGGGGATGACTTTCTTGGTTTGCATGCTCACTTTCCCCCTGTTGCACTCTATGTGTTTCATTTTGCGCGTAGCTTCGCGCTTCTTCGGCCCACTATGGCCGATTTCGAGGCTGTCGATTCATTTAAGCAAGCACAGGCGTTCCGAGTGAAAAAGGAACCTTCTGCACAAACATCTTGTCTGAACCTCCTGATTTTAAAAGGGATTAAGCGGTATGGAGGTTCAAGCCAAAACTCGCCAGGGTCCTCTTTTCCACTTTCCACTCCTTTTGTACACAGTTAATCGACAGCCTCAAAAATCGTCTTACAGCCCGAGTTTCTCCCGCCCACAGCGCTGTAAGACGGAAAAATCGTCTTACAGCTCAAGTTTCTCCCGTCGACGGCACTGTAAGACGGAAAATCGTCATACTGCCCGAGTTTCTCCCGCTCACAGCGCTGTAAGACGGAAAAATCGTCTTACAGCTAGAGTTACACCCGCCCACCGCGCTGTAAGACGGAAAATCGTCTTACAGCTCGAGTTTCTCCCGTCGACGGCGCTGTTAGACGGAAGTTTCCAGCTAAAGAGTTACAGCCAGTGCTTCGCGCTCCTTCGGCCCTTTAAGGCTCCACATTGCCCGGCTCGCACCGCTGCGCGGTCGCACGAGAGAAATAATCGTCCACCAGCTCCAGCCCGAACTCCGCGATAACATCTTGGACGCTGAACGCGTCGGACTCGCTCGACAGCAGCACGGCGCCCAGGAACCCGGGATCATGGATGATCACGTCCCGTCCGTACTTCTGTTTGATCGCCTGGAAATGAGCGCCGTTCTGGTCAATATGGATGACAGCACGATCCATGTTCACCTGAGTCGTCACAAACGGATAGTAGTTCGTGCTCTGGGCAACTGTCTCGCCAAGCGGCGATACGATCGAGCATGGCAGACTCGCGATCGCTCCTGCGAAGTAGGAACGGCACGAATACGCCCAGTACCCTTGCATCAGCCCGCCATGATACATCGACGGGAACACGATCAGATCAGGGCGGGCCGCTTCATACTGTCGACGCAGCTCCTCGAAGTTCAGATCGAAGCAGATCGCCGCCACCACCCGGCCGAAGTCGCACTCGAAGATCGGCGCCGACTTTCCGTACAGAATCCCGCCCTCGGTCCGTTCGGCTGGAACGAGGTGGTTTTTGTGATAGACCCCCATCACTTGTCCGTCTCGATCGATCATCTCCATCGCATTGCGCCAGCTGCCATCCTCCATCTGAAGGTGAGCGGGATATGTAATGTAGCAGCGATGTCGAGCCGCGGTGTCAGCCAGGAAGTCCCGCACCTGACTGCCGCGTGTTGCATAATACGCCATCCGCTGCTCCTTCGGATACGTCCCTTTGGACGGCCGATCGCACGCCTCCGGCAGCACGATGATATCCGGCTGATCCGGCAATACCCGCTCCAGCATGCTGCTCCAGTGCGCTATCATCTGATCGACCGCCTGCTGAGGCGGAACGTCCGACGCTACCGGCAGCGGCTGTGGTCCCAGACAGCTGATTGTTACATAACGAGACAACCTAATCGACCTCCTTCTTTTCCTCGCGCAACGTTTGCGATTGCGACTGCGCCAGCAACTGCGGTTGTGCCTGAACCATCTTCTCTGGCTGGTTTTCTTGCAACATGTCCTTGGCCCCGCTTTTGAACTCGCGCAATGTACGGCCGAATGCGCGTCCCAGCTCCGGCAGCTTGCTTGGCCCGAACAGCAGCAGTGCGATCAATACGACAAGAATGATTCCCGACGTTCCAATATTGGGCATTTGAATCCTCCGTCAATAGAGTTTGGAAAACGAACTGAATTCTAGTGCAGGGGCCCTTGGCAGGGGCCCCTGTACGAAATCTTAATTTTTCTTAAATCGCTCATACGCTGTATTGTATATAGTCATGAACTCGTCGACCTTCACTTTCTTCAGGCCAGCCACAAAGTTATCCCATTCGGAGAACGGCAGTGCGCCAGTGACGAACTTCGTCTCGTATTCGCTCATGTAACTATACAGATCAGAGCGGAGCGTAGAGAAGCGATCGTTCTCTTCCTTCGTGAAGTTGAAGGCCGGCCATACGTCCTTGATAATATAAGGCTTCACCTTGTCGGCGGCTTCCTTCGAGTCCGGTTGACCTTCAGAGCCCATATAGTACTTCTCGAATACGAGCGATGGGGCTCCGCCTCCTGGATATGAGGTGTATTTAGCCAACGCTTGGTCCTGAGACAGACCTTGCGGATTTTTCGTAATCTCATCCTTGAACTGGATTTTGCCGTCCGGTCCCTCGGTATAGGTGACGTCCTTGATGCCGAGCAAGAGCGATTTGCTTCCTTCTTCACTATAGAAGTAATCGATCCAACGGACAAGCGCTTCTGGATTTTTCGCCTTGTCCGTAATAACGAACGCACCAATCTGCGGGACGGACGGGTTCATCATGGAGTACAGCTGGTCGCCCTTCGGACCTTTGAACGCCGGTGCTCCTACGAAGCCTTGCAGGTTCATCGAAATTCTCGGATTCCCCGCAACGAGCGAGCCGTAGACGTTCTTGCTAGCCTTCGCATAGAAGTCTGCGGTCTTCTGTGTGAAGATGTCTTTATCGATCAGGCCTTCCGAATACAGCTTGTTCGCGAATTGCAGCAGTTCCTTATACTTTGGCTCAGAGCCATTGAATAGAAGCTTGCCCGTAGCCGGATCGTCATCCACGTATTGGTGAGTATTGCCGTGCTTCATCATCCCGAACGAGCCCTTCAGCCGTTGGATCAATTGCGGCAGACCTACGCTGCTGTATGGAATTTCGTCCTTCTGGCCGTTCTTGTTCAGGTCGGTCTCCTTAACGGCTTTCAGATATGTGTAGAATTCGTCGAGCGTAGTCGGTTCCTTCATGTTCAGCGCCTTCAACCATTCGCCGTTCAACCAGAGCCGCGGCCCCATGTTCTGCGAAGTGAAGCTCGGATCGAACACCCAAGGGAATGAGTAGATGTTGCCATCCGGCATCGTAACCGCCTTCTTCACCTGCGGGTTCGTGCTCATCAGTTTTTTGAAATTCGGCGCATACTTGTCGATCATGTCATTCAGCTTGATGAACACGCCCTGTGACCCGTATTTCATGACGTCGAGGTTCAAGATGGAGGATTGGTAGAACGCATCCGGATAATCGCCGCTTGCTAACGCCAAATTGCGCTTCTCCCCGATCGTATCGACCGGATTTAACTGGAAGTTGACCTTGATATTCGTCATCTTCTCGTATTCCTGCCATAGCTTGAGCTGGCTCCAGTCGTTCGCAGCCGGCGCCGGCTTCCCGGTGAAGAACGTGAAAGTGAGCGGTTCCTTAACGATCGGGAATCCGACCGTGTTCACCTTGTCATTGCCTGCCGCGGAAGGCGCTGGCGTACTGTCACCAGACTTCGTATCCGATCCTCCGCAAGCCGCCAACGTTCCGACCAAGCTCAAGACGACCGCACCTGACAGTGCCCTTTTCATTGTTTTCATTTACATACCCTCCCTAATTTTGGTTAGCTCTCACGAATCAGCCCTTCAACGCGCCAATCGTAATCCCTTGCACGAAGTATTTTTGCACGAACGGATAGAGCAGCAGCATCGGCAAATTCGCCACCATGATGACCGCGTATTTAATCGTTTCCGATTCCAACAGCTTCTGGGCGAACGAATCCTCCTGTGAACTGACCAGCTCGTTCATCTCGTTGTTGACGAGAATCTCGCGCAGGATGAGCTGCAGCGGATACGCTTCCCGGTCCTTCAGATAGATCAGCGCGGAGAAGTATGAATTCCAATGGCCTACACTATAGAACAAGATCATGACAACGATGATGGGCATGGATAGCGGCAAAACGATTCTTAGCAGCGTCCGGAAGTGGGAATACCCGTCGATTGCCGCCGCCTCCTGAAGCTCATAAGGGATCGTAGTCTGGAAAAAAGTACGCATGATGATGACGTTGTACACCCCGACCGCACTAGGCAATATGAGCGCCCATACCGTGTTGATCATCCCGAGATTTTTGACTAGCAAATAGGTTGGGATGAGTCCGCCGCTAAAAAACATCGTAAATACCATAATGGCCGTAATGACACTTTTGCCGTAAAAGTCTTTGCGAGACAACGGAAACGCGGCGCAAATCGTCATAACCAAATTGATGGCCGTTCCCAAAACGGTATAGTAAATCGTGTTGGCGTAGCCGTTCATAATGTCATGGTTAGATAACACCTTCCGATACCCTTCGAAGTTCAGCCCTTTCGGCAGAAACCACATCTCACCATTAATGACGGAGACGGGATTGCTGATCGAAGCGCTGATGACGAAGATAAGCGGGTATAGTACGACGATGACGACACCGACGAGCAAGACGATGATCATTGCTTCTACCCAGTTGTCCGAGCGATTATGAATTTCCATCGATGTCCCTCCTACCACAGACTCGTTTCGCTGACCCGGCGGGCAAAGGCGTTCAGCAAAAGGAGCAAAATGAAATTAATGACCGAATTGAATAAACCTACTGCTGCAGAGAAGCTGTACTTGCCGCCTAGTAACCCGTTCTGGTATACATAGGTGGAAATGACGTCGGACGCCGGTTTATTGACGAAATTCTGCATCAGGAATATTTTCTCGAAGCCAACACTCAACAAGCCCCCGACGCTTAAGATCAGAATGATGACCGCCGTCGGCATAATGCCTGGAACATTAATGTGCCATATGCGCTGGAACCGATTCGCTCCATCGACCTTCGCCGCCTCATGAAGCTGCGGATCTACACCAGAGAGGGCCGCCAGATAGATGATCGAGCTCCACCCCATGCCTTGCCATACCCCGGAGAATACATAGATCGTCTTGAACCACTCGGGTTTCTCCATGAACTTGATTGGCTCGAATCCCAGGAACTGAACGAAATGGTTAATGAAGCCGCGTTCAGGATGGAGGAACATGAAGATCATCCCTACAACCACAACGGTGGACAAGAAGTGTGGCGCGTATGTGACCGTCTGGACGAACCGCTTGAACGGTTTCCAGCGAACCTCATGGATGAGCAGGGCGAGGATGATCGGCACAGGGAAGCTGACGACAAGCGCATATAGGCTGATCAGCAACGTATTGCGGATGACGCGCCAGAAGTAGTAACTGTCGAAAAACGCTTCGAAGTGCTTGAAGCCAACCCAAGGGCTGCCCCAGATCCCCTTATTCGCTATAAAATCCTTGAAGGCAATCTGTACCCCGTACATCGGGATATACTCGAATATAATTAAATAGACAAGGACCGGTGAAATAATGATGTACAGCTGCCACGATTTGGCCATCTTGCGGAGCATGGCCCGCATGGAGAACGAACTTAAGCCCGTCTTCTGCGCTTTGTTGGATTTTCGTGAAGCGGATACCATAGACATGAGGATCTCCTCCGTTCTGAGCGTGTGTTAGGGATGCGCTCGCTTATGTATAGCTGCATTTATGCAAACGTTCTCAATTGCTCGGCTTGTACTTCGCCTTCGAGCTTAGCGCCGGCCAGGAACCGTTCCAACTCGTCGATCGAATATTGCGCGATCCGCTGCAGACCGTTGTTGACCGCTCCAGCGATGTGAGGCGTGAGTATCGCATTCGGCAGCGTGCGGAGCGGGTGATCCGGTCGGGGCGGCTCAGGATCGGTTACGTCGAGGCAAGCGAATAACCGGCCCTTCGATAGCTCCGTGACCAGTGCATCCTCGTCGATGATCGACCCTCGGGCCGTATTAATCAGAATGCAATCGTCCTTCATTAGCTGGAGACGCTCTGCATTGAACATGTGATTCGTCTCTGGAATCGACGGCGCATGGATCGAGACGACATCGGAGAGCGCGAGCAGTTCATCGAGTTCGGTCTTCCGCGCACCCATTTGCTTCGCTTGATCTGCGGTGATGAACGGGTCGTACAGGAGCACTTCGACCTCGAAACCTTGCAGTAGCTTAATATAGTGGGCGCCCGCGCGACCGCCGCTGATGACGCCGATCGTGACACCATACAGCTCGCGGATGTTCGGATCGTTCGAACTCCAGCCACTGGCGCGAGTATGCTGGGTCAATCTCCACATATTTTTGAGGGCGGAGATTGTGAAGCCAAGCGCAGTCTCAGCGACACCTCTGCCGAGCGGTGCTGTACAGTTCGTCACGCGAATTCCGCGATCCCACAGTTCAGGTGTCACAATTGGCTTGACCGTACCAGCCGCATGAACAACCAGCTTCAGATTCGGTGCGCAATCGAGCACCTCACGTGTAAGAGGTTGGACCCCCCAGGAAGTAATGGCAATGTCGGCGCCGGCAATCGTCGTCTTCATATCCTCCACCGTGCACACCCCGATTTGTTCATTCAACGCCAGCTCTCCATACTTCCGCAGCTGGTGCAGATACTGTTCGGTGAAGATGCGGTCGCGCTGTTGTTTGGCTTGCAGCATAGCAATTTTCATCATGGTGATTTCACTCCTATTTTGCTTGTTGGTTAATGGGCTAGCTCGCTTCTATAGAGCCGCGAACTTGCTTTCCGTCTGCTCGATCCGCTCTACTGTGCCTGCATGCCGGGAACGCTCTGCGGCGAAAACAAGTTGATGGCTCATGATCGAGCGATCGAGCGACGTTGTTGATAGGGTAGGGGCTTCCCCCCGAACGACACGGACGAAGTCCGCTACGAGGCGCAGATCGCCTCCTCCATGCATCTCACCGGATACGTTCAGCTTTACTGTTTCCTCGGTGCAATCCTCTCCTCCTGAGAGCGTCGGCTTGCGGATGACGAATGAACCTTCCTCCATAACGCCGTAGAGCTCCCCCTTCGTACCGAGAATATGGATCGTACGGCAAGGCTTCGCCGTCCCTCCCGTAAGATTGAAGGAGGCGGTTGCATGATTGTCGAACTCTACGTTCACCGTCTGGTGATCAGCTACATCGTTATCGCTATGCCAGACGCAGCGGCCGAACGGGCTGTCGGTTGCCAGCGTTTCTAGCTTCTCTGCTTCCGTCATCCGGTTGCCAGTGATGTACCCGTTCCAGACCGACCCCTTCCACAGTCCACGTTCTACATACAATCTGCGGGCTGAGTAGGGGCAATCAGCTTCGATGGCACAATCAGTCAAGCAACGCTTACCTGCTCCTTCCGGGGCCCGTTCGGGACGGAAGTAGGTCAATCCACCGAAGCTGCTTACCTTCGCCGGACTCGCCTCCCCCATCATCCAGGTTAGGATGTCTAGGTCATGACAGCACTTGGCGAGCAGCATCGGTGAACCGCACACTTGCTCATTGCCCCACTTGCCACGGATGAACGAGGTCGCCATATGGTGGTAGCTCACATTCTCCTCCATCGTGATATGGAGGATGCTGCCGATCTCTCCTTCCTCGAGCCTCTTGCGGATCTCGGAGTAGAATGGCGCGAACCGCAACACGTGGCAGATGACGACCGAGCGTCCGTGCTTTTGCGCACTCTTCTGCAGCTCCAGCACCTCTTCCTCGCTTATGCCGATCGGTTTCTCGAGCAGGAGATCGTAGCCCAGCTCCAGAAGCGGCAAGCTCGTCATCACATGATGTGCGTCCATCGTCCCGTTAATCGCAGCATCTGCTAACTTCGGCAGCGCTTTCAATTGCTCCACGGTTTCGAAACAATACTCCTCCTTAAGCGAGTACAATTGTGCTGCGAAGTTCCTTCTGACCAGGTCCGGTTCCACGACACCGACAACCTGCATCTCTTCCGGATGCATCCTGGAGTATGCTGCATACTGCATGGCACGGCTTCCGGCTCCGACGATCAACACCTTAACCGGCCTGATTGGGAACTTGCTTCGTTGAACCATGTGAGAGACACCCCTTCAATCCTCTTTAATTAAAAATGAACCAGAATGTCATATTTGATCCTTAAAATATTTCATTTCTTGTCATCTGGTATACTTTAGATTATAATCACCATATAAAACGGTGTCAATTTAAACTTTAATATTCAATATCTAAGCGTTTCACCCCAGTCTAACCAAGGACTTGGTGTCATTTTGATTCTAACTATACCAATTTCTCAGTTTATATCGCTCGGAGGTAACTTGATGAAAGCCAAGCGCTCAACATCCCGCAACCGATTGGAAGACATGATCACCACATTGAAACGTGAAATAGAAGTTGGCAATCGCCCGAATGGCGAATTCCTTCCATCTGAGCTGGACTTAAGCAAAATGTACCAGTTGAGCAAGAATACAGTGCGCAAAGGATTGGATGTGCTCGTCTCGGAGGGGCTGCTCGAAAAAATGCCACGCATCGGGGCACGCGTCACCCAGTCACGATTCCAGCCTTCGTCTGATGTCGTAACACTCCGCTTCGGCTACTATCACTCGCTCGTGAAGGAGACGAACATTCTGAAGCTAGTCGAGCAGTTCAATACGACACACCCTCATATCCAAGTCCAGCCCATTCCGGTCATGTTCCCACGTGATCGCGGACTGCTCGAACGAGGACTAACGGACCGCACCTTCGACGTTATGACCTTCAACTTATACAACTACGAGTTCCTGAGTGGGAGCGAGACAGAAAGGCGTTGTCTGGAGCCATTTCCTGCGAATGAAGACGTGTATTCCTTCCTCAACGCTCCCTTTCTGCAAGAAGRTGGAGTTCAGTACGTCAGGCCCTTCGTATTCACACCTGTCGTCCTGTTCTACAACAAGGCACATTTCCGTGAGTTTCGTCTTCCGGAGCCGGATAGCAGCTGGTCATGGGAGGATTTGCTCGAAGTGGGAAAGAAGCTGTCGGAAGGCAAGGACACCCTGGGGTTCTACTATCACCTGATGTCGGAGAACCGCTGGCCCATCTTCCTGTTGCAGAATGGTGTCCGCTTCGAGCGGGAGACGGACGGACGGATTTCATTTCGCCGCGATGAAGTAAAGACCGCGATCGAGGTGTGTACTGCATCGGCGCGCAGCCAATTCTTCTTGTCCGAGAGTGACGCAGATGCAGAGTCATTGTTCCTGAATGAGAAAGCGTCGATTATTATGGCAACGTATTCTTCACTCAATTCACTTAAGGATGCGAAGTTCGAGTATGATCTTGCTCCACTGCCCCATCTGAAAGAGCCGCGAACGCTGCTCGTCGCCATCGGTATTGCTGTGAATCGGGCTTCCGCCCACAGGGAGGCAGCCCAATTGTTCGCGGATTTCCTCTTATCAGAGGAGACCCAGATGTACATCCGTCAGCATACGCTTAGCTTGCCTAGTATGAAGCGAGCTGCGGAGTGGACCGGTGAAGAAGCACTGAAGCGACCTTACCGATTCCATATGTACCGCGAGATTGCCCACACTTTCCAACTATATAGCGACTTAGGGCTCTCCTGCAATGAACTGACCCGGATGCGTGATGAGCTTCGCTATTACTGGGCCAAGTTGGACGACTTGGATACCGTTCTGGAGCGAATGGAATCGAGTATTTAGCTGGAACGAAGCAAACCCGGCTTCATCAGCCGGGCTTCCGAACTCATTCCTTTAATGACTTGTTTGTGTCCCCACGATGGTCCCATCCGTATTGTTCGCGGGCACCCCATTCGTGATCCGCACCTTGGGCTTGATGGTTGCCGATAGCTCATTGACCCTCTGTGTACCATGCCCGCATAGGATGCCGACCGACCCCTGGATCACGGAGTCGTTCGCATTAATCGTCACATTGCGGTCAAGCGTAATATTCGATCCGACTCTAAATGGAGAGACGATCATTCAAACAAAAGGAATCCCGGTGTTCAAGAAGATGGTTGAATCGAGGCGCGTCTAATTGCCGTTGCCGCCGCCATTATTCGTATTGAATCGTTTGCCGTCCGTCGCGCTTGTAGGCGCACCGTTCTTGATGCGCAGCTGGCCCGAATTGTCTACCCACAGATGGTAATCGCCGAGTCGTAGATGCGGTTCGTTCCACGCCGACCCTCCAGATCCCACATGGCCGCCTACGCCATCGAGCAACAGACTGTCTTTCGTCTGTCCAGCGAGCTTGTAGCCCAAGTCCCCCTGGCTATCCTTGAAATCCAGCGTCCACTTGTCCGCCCCGCTGTCTTGCCATCTCTGACGGGTATAGTTGGTCAGGCTGGTCCGATTATATGTCTGGTAGAACGTATCGTGATACGTTGTACCGAATCCTTCGGCCGAGTACTGAATGCCATTAGTCCGGTCAGAGATACGTACGAACGGCTGATGCGCCGTATGATTGATTATTTGACGAGCCATGAACTGCTCGGCATCGGTAGGAGACATGTAATTGTTATCGAGCAGGATCACATTGTGGCTGTCATCGATCTTCGTGATCCGCACGACCGTCCACCAATCCTTCATGACTTTGTTCGCGTCATTATAGAAAAAGCGGCTGTTCATGATGGATAGATACTGCACTTGATCATCCACGATAACGACGTTCGACGTGCTGCCTGAATGAACGCCGTCAATGGTGATCAATCCCAGGCGATTGCTGGCATACACACCAACATCATGGCCTTCGAAGTGGCCGATGTTCAGCTTCACCTCTTGGGCTCGCCATCCGCAGTGAATCGCGACGGTTCCTTGAAGGACCGTGTCCCCGTTATTGATCTTCACGGTCTTATTCAACCGGATCCGATTGTTGACCGGATCGACTAACGTAATGACAGCAGGGGTGACTCTAGCCTGGCTCCCGACAAGCACGCATTCATTCGCCGTGAACTTGCTCGCGTCCGGCACAGGGACATAGTCACTGTCTGCAACAGCTGCCGTAGCGGTCGTCTGATAGTAGCGAACCCGGTTCTGAGAGACGTAAAATCCTCCTTGCCAGCCGACGAACTTCGGATTGGTGATCAGGATGGAGTTCGCCATCGACCCGCCCCCGCGTCCGTACAGGAAGGCATGACCGCAATACATGAACAAGCAATCGCTTACATGAATATTGCCCACATTGACCGTGAAGTTCGGCATATCGAGGGCATAGCCTTTTTGGAACTGCCGGAAGGAACAGGAATGGATCCTGACCTCGAAGGCATCAACCAATCGCACCCCGCTGCCGTTGTAGTGCGAGCCGCCCACCAGGGCCGTCGAATTCTGGAAGTAGACGCCTGTGATCCTGGAGCCAACCAACTTGGAGGAATACACGAGCGGATAATCCCCTGGTCGATGAATCTCATTCTTGATCATCAGATCGCTCAGCTCGAAGTTCGTGATCGTTCCCTGTACGGCCGGAGGTACAACGATCAACTGAACGTCCAGTACCGGATTCGTAAGGTGACGGTTGACCAGGTATGTAGACTGGAACCCTTCCCCGCGAATCGAGACGTAATGGTTCTTCACCTTCAGGTTCGTGACAACGTATTTCCCGGCAGGCGCATACACGGTACCGCCAACTCTAGCTTCCGCGATGTCGATCGCCTTCTGGAAGGCTGCGCTGTCGTCGGTGACGTTATCCCCCTTAGCTCCGAACCAGCGAACATTCAGGTTATCGACGTGCGTACGCTTGAAGCGTGCCCCGCTGACGGAGACGAATGTAATGCCGTTATCGTCGACGGTTGTCGTGTCGGCCGGATCGTAAGTAAATTCGCCTTCCCGATCCTTGTCCGTCACATAGTACACATTGCCAGCTACCGGAGAAGTCGTTCCAGTTCGCAAGTTGGCGATCGTCGTCACAATCACATCCGGACCGACTGTTATGGAAGAATTGCCGTATACAGACCCGGTTACCGTTTCTCCGAATACCTTCGGGCCGTTCAACACTGCGCCCGCTGTCGCAGCCAATGCACCTGCACCAAGCACAGCAAGCATTTTGCGCCRGCTGATCCCTTTTTCCCCCACCGTTTGCTCCAACTCGTTCATCAATAATCCCCTCGCTTCTTCATAATTCCGAGCGATTGTCAGGTGTTACGCCCGGGAATACCTGTCGTATGAAATCGAAGCCGCCGATCGATTGGCCAGGAGGGGGCAACTGTCGCCCCTTCCCGGCCTTTCGTATACGTGTCACCCCCTTCAAGCGTTGTTACTTCTTGTAGCGTTCGTAAGCAGCGTTGTACAAGTTGATGTATTCATCGACCTTCAGCTTCTTGAACCCTTCGATAAATTTATCCCACTCGGAGAACGGTGCAGAGCCGGATACGAATTTCGCTTCATATTCCCCGATGTAGTTGGCGATGTCCGTCCGTATCGTGTTCATCTTGTCATTTTCTTCCTTCGAGAAGTTAAAGGCCGGCCATACTTCCTTGATCAAGTACGGCTTGACCTTTGCAGCCGCTTCCAAGGAATCCTGCTGCCCCTCACCGCCTGCATAGTTCTTCTCGAATACGACAGTCGGAGCGGCCCCTCCCGGGTAAGTGACATATTTGGAAAGTGCCTGGTCCTGAGTCAAGCCCTGGGCATTTTTCGTAATGTCGTCGACCAATTGAAATTTACTGTCCGGGAGCTCTTTGTAGGTCACGTCTTTGAACCCGATCATCAACATGCGGCTGCCTGCTTCACTATAGAAGTAATCGATCCAACGGACGAGCGCCTCCGGGTTCGTCGCCTTGTTTGTAAGGACGAAGCCGCCTACGATCGGGACAGACGGGTTCACCATGGAATAGATCTGGTCGCCGGATGGTCCTTTGAACGCCGGAACCCCAACGAAATTCTGCAAGTTCATCGTTATACGAGGATTGGAAGTAATGACGGAACCGTATACATTGTTAGGCGCTTTAGCATAGAAATCTGCGACCTTTTGCGTGAAGATGTCCTTGTCGATCAGACCTTCGGCGTAAAGCTTGGCCACGTACTGGAGCAGTTCCTTATATTTCGGATCGCCCGGGATGAACCGTAGCTTGTTCGAAGCAGGGTCCACATCGACGAGCGGATGGGAATTACCACGATTCATTAGACCATAAGCTCCTTTGAGCCTTGCGATAAATTGACCCAGCCCTGCGTTCGGTGTCGCTCCGGAAGCGCTTATCGGAATTTCATCCGGCTTCCCGTTGCCGTTCGGATCTTTCTCCTTTACCGCTTTCAAGTATTGGTAGTATTCATCCAGCGTGGTCGGTTCCTTAATATTAAGCTTCTTCAGCCATTCATTGTTCACCCACAGACGCGGCCCCATGTTAAGCGAAGTAAAGTTCGGGTCGAATACCCAGGGGAAGGAGTAGATGTTACCGTCGGTCATCGTGATGGTTTTTTTGACCTGAGGATTTTCGTTCATCAGCTTCTTTAGGTTGGGCGCATACTTGTCGATGAGATCATTTAACTTCAGAAAGATTCCTTGGCTACCATAAGTCACAAGCTCCGTATTCGTTACTTGCGCCTGGTAGAATGCATCCGGATAGTCGCCGCTTACGAGCGAAAGGCTTCGTTTATCGGTTAAGGAGTCGGTCGGGTTCAGCTGGAAGTTGACTTTCACATTCGTCATCTTCTCGTATTCCTGCCAGAGCAGGATCTTGCTCCAATCCGCTCCTGCCACTGCCGCTTTCCCTGTGAAGAACGTTACATTGATCGGGTCCTTCACAATCGGGAACCCTGTCTGATTCACCTTGTCCGGTACCGCTGCACTTGGAGACGGGGTCTTGCCCCCATCGGACGATGAACCGTCTGTACCTCCAGTTCCACCGCAAGCTGCGGCCGTTAGAGCTAGAGAACCGATCATCGTGGCAGATAACACTGTTTTCAATTTCATGCAATTTCCTCCCCTTTTCATATGCACCTCTAGAGATCACTATGGATAAGATCGCAGCAGCGAATAGCAAGCGATCAAACTCCCGTTACAAGGTAATGATTATTAGAAATAACGTGGTGATAACGTCCAACACCCGAATAAAAGCGCTTACACAAATGTAAGGTTTCAATTCGCTGCTTCTTATTTCCCGCTTTCCGGAAAGTTGCATCGAATATCCGGTTATAAAAATGTTATAAGTGAACCACTTGTAGTTTGTTCGTGTTATTTCTATCATCTGGTATACTTTAGATTATATTTATGTAGTTTCCTACTGTCAATGCTATTTTTTAAGATCGATTTATCAGAGCCGCAAACAACCGAATCTACATTTCCAGACTATATATTCACCATCACTCCCACAGCTTTTACAAAAACATGACTC